>NZ_JASJSQ010000019.1:0-70324 GCF_030236855.1 Stenotrophomonas maltophilia group sp. Smal13 | reverse complement strand
GGGTACCCGGGTTGGGATGGGTCGAGGAGAATTCCGGCGGCGCCTGGCCACCGCTGGCCTGGCCCATGCGCTGCCACAGCGGCACCGCCTCGCGTGGATCGAAGCACGCCGCTGCGGCCAGCATCAGCCCCACTTCATCGGCCTGCGTCTCGTGGCTGCGCGCATACGGCAGCAGATACCCATAACCCATCGCCGACATCATCATCTGTTGCTGCTGCGCATCCATGCCGCTGGCGGCGCCGGCCACCTGCCCGATCTGGGTCAGCTTCTGCTGGGCCATCCGCTGTGCACCGTGGCGCAGCAGCGCATGGGCAATCTCATGGCCCATCACCACCGCCATCGCATCGCGGGTGCGCGCCACCGGCACCAGCCCGGTGTAGACCGCCATCTTGCCGCCCGGGAGGCAGAACGCATTGGCCTGCTCGGACGGGATCACATTCACTTCCCACTGGAAATCCCGCGCGAAATGCGCCGGCTGCACGCCGTGCTCCTGGGCCAGCGCGGTCTCCACCACATCGACCTTGGCAATCAGCCGCTGGGCGATGTCACGCACATCGCGCGCGATCGGCGCATTGGGATCCATCGGCCGTTCCTGCGACAGGATCTGCTGGTAGGCCTGCAGCCCCAAAGCGGTCTCCTGCCGCGCATCCAGGCTGCTGTCGATCATCACCTTCTCGCCGGTATACGGATCCACCGTGCGGTTGGAAAACCAGTAGAAGACCGCATAGCCGGCGGCCAGCAACAGCACCCACCAGCGGATGTTGCCGAACAGGCCGCGCCGTTGCGGGCCTTGCGGCGAGCGGGAGAAGGGATCATTGCGCATCGGGTCGGCTTCCAGCAGGCCCCGCCGGCCGGCGGGCACGGCGCAATCTTAGTGCGCCGATGCCAGCAACGGGTGAAGCCGGCCGCCGATCAGATGCCGCGTACCAGGCGGAAGCCGATGCGCGCGTTGGTGGTATCCGAGTCCTGGGATTGCCGCCAGGCGGCACGGGTCTGCTCCGGCGCATTGGCCCAGTTGCCGCCCCGGATCACCCGTGCGCGGCAGCCCGGGTTGAACCAGGCGGCGCCATCGGAGGGCGCGCGCCGGTAGCTGGCATGCCAGCAATCGGCCACCCATTCGCTGAGATTGCCGCCCATGTCGTGCAGGCCGAAGGCATTGGCCTGGAAACTCCCTACCGGTGCCGGCCCCCACCAGCCATCGCCATAGCCGATGAAGGCGTTGTGCCAATGCCGCCCGGACGGCGACACGTCCTTGCTGCCGGTGAAATTGCCGCTGCCCGGCGGCGGCGTGCCGGCATCCCCCCAGGGGTAGCGACCACTGCTGCCACCGCGCAGCGCGTACTCGAACTCTGCTTCACTGGGCAACCGGTAGCTGCGCCCGGTCTGCTCGGACAACCACGCCGCATAGTTTTCGGCATCGCGGATGCTGACGTGCATCACCGGCGAATTGGCCATCGCGCGGCCACCGTCGTAATCCGAGCGCCAGTCCACGCCGCTGCGGCGGATGAAGTTGCCGCTGCGTTCGTCATAGACCACCGAATGGCCGCGCCGCGTCGCCCGTGGGCGCGCATTGGTCGCCTTCACGTAGCGCTGGAAATCGCTGACCGTGACCTCGGTGATCGCCATCGCAAAGCCTCGATCAAAGCGCACATAGTGCGATGGTCGCTCGGCATCGCTCGAGCCCGGCTCGGCATCGCCGGCGCCCATCTGGAAACCGCCATGCGGCACCACCACCATCTGCGGCCCGCGTCCGCCATCGCGCATGGCGTCGCTGAACACCTGTCCAGGGCGGAAGCTGCCGTAGTGGGTGGCCAGGTCGATACGCTCACGCAGCTGGGCCACCACCGCGTCTCCCGGCAGGGCGATGCGCAGGGCCTCGGCCAGTTTCTCACGCGCCGGCTTCAGGCCCTGCGGCGTGGACAGGTCGCGCAGGCCGTCATCGCGCAGCTGCAGCAATGCCGCCGCACGGATCTGCTCGATGCGCTCGAACGCGTCGGCGATGGTGGGCGACGAGTCGCGCACCTTGCTCGCTTCGGCCAGCCAGGTGCCGGCGCTGGCGAAATCACGCGTGCGTGCCGCGTCTTCGGCGCGGCGGATCAGTCCACTTTCGGCCGCGGCCAGTCCCTGCCGTGCGCGGCTGTTGTCCTCATCCAGTGCCAGTGCCTCACGGAAGTTGCCGATGGCCCCATCCCCGTCTTCACCGATCCGGTCCGAGCGCAGGTCCTCTTCGCCTGCGCGGTTATAGGCCACGACCCGCTGGGCAAGCTCCACCCGTCCCTGCAGCGCACGCACCTTCTCGTCCTTCGGCGCCAGCGTCAGCAGCACCAGCGCCTGGCGGCTGGCCTCGGCCAGCGCCTCGCGCTGCTTCAGCGGCCGCACCAGCAACGCATCCGCCTGCTGCTGCAGGCGCTGGCGGGCGCGCTGCAGGCCTTGGCGGGCCTGGCGGTCATCCGGATCCTCTTCCTGTACCGCCAGCCACAGCGGGATGGCGGCATCGGCATCCTCATAGAGCCGTCCTTCGGCGAACGCCTGCTCAGCGGCGCGGCGCAACTGGGCCAGGCTGCGGCCCTGGCGGTCCACCCGCGGCGGCGTCCACTGCTGTACATCCTCGGCGGCATCCTCACCGGCGATGGTCACGCTGCCCTGCCCGGCCTGCGGGCGCTCGTCGCTGTCTGCGTCCGCGGACGGGCGCGCCTGTTCCCCGGCACTCCGGTCCGTTGCCGTGGGGGGCGACGGCGTGCAGCCGGCCAGGGCCAAGGCCAGGGCGGTGCACAGCACGGGTGACAACGAAAAACGCAAGCAGAGCCTCCTTCGGCACGGACGCGCACCGACGTTAGGCTATTCTCCCCTGCCTGAGCAAACCCGAGTAGTAGGCCCTGACCCGTGGCAACCTGGATCACCACCCCCGCCGAGCTGGATGCGTACTTCCAGCAGCGCCCGACCCGCATCGGCCTGGATACCGAATTCATCCGTGAGCGCACCTTCTGGCCGCAGCTGGCCCTGGTGCAGATGGCGGTCGGGCAGGACATCCTGCTGATCGACCCGCTGATTCCCGGCATGACCGAGGCGCTGGCGCCGTGGCTGGCCGATGAATCCATCACCAAGGTGATGCACAGCGCCAGCGAAGACCTGGTCGCCTTCAAGTGGGCGTGCGGCGTGCTGCCACGGCCGCTGTTCGACACCCAGATCGGTGCTGCGCTGGCCGGCATCGGCGGCGGCATGGGCTACCAGAAGCTGGTGGCGGAAATCACCGGCGTCGCCCTGGCCAAGGGCGAAACCCGTTCGGACTGGATGCGCCGCCCGCTTTCGGAGTCGCAGCTGCAGTATGCCGCCGACGACGTCGAGCACCTGTTCGCGCTGCATGACGCCATTGATGCCAAGCTGCAGGCACTCGGCCGCCAGCAGTGGCTGCATGACGATGGCGAGCGCCTGCTGGCCAGCGTCGCCAATGACGAAGACCGCTGGCCGCATCTGGCGATGCGCTCGGCGCAGTTCCTCGACGCGGCCGCACAGCACCGCCTGCTGCGCCTGCTGCGCTGGCGTGATGTGCAGGCACGCAACAGCGACCGCCCGCGAAGCTGGATCCTGGACAACGAACTGGCCGCCACCCTGGCGCGCACGCCACCGGCCGACGAGGCTGCGCTGGGCAAGCTGTTCGAGCAGTTCCCGAAGGCACCGCGCAAGCTGGCCGGCGCGGTCTGGCAGGCGCTGTCCACACCGCTGGCCGATGAGGCCGGGGCACCGCTGGCGCTACCCGCCAACGACAGCAACAAGCAGGCGGTGAAGAAGCTTCAAGACGCGGTGGCCGAGCGCAGCCGCGAGCTGGGCCTGCCGGATGGCGTGCTGGCCTCCCGCAAGCATCTGGAAAGCTATCTGGAACGCCGCCAATGGCCGGCAGCACTGGCCGGCTGGCGCCAGCAGGAACTGGAATCGCGGTTGCAGGCGCTGCTGCCGGCACGTTGATGGCACAAGGCGCCGGACCACGCAGGCGCCGTGCACCTCAGGCCTGCTGGGGCCGTGCTAGGGTTTGCCGGTACTGACAAGGAGACGTCGATGCAGACCCTCAAGATCGCGACCGCCTGCGCACTGCTGCTAACCCCGTTGGTCCTGGCATGCGCTGGGCAGGCCGCACCGCTTTCCTATGCACAGGAAAAGGAGAACACAGCCAAGCTGGTGGACATCATTGACGGTGCCACCCGCGATGGTCTGGTTGCCGTGCTGGTGCCGGCCCCGTATGTCGTGCACAACGGCGGGCCAGGCGTCGGCTCTCCGGTCCCCGGCTTTCATCTGGGCAACCGCTCGACCGACCTGCCCGGGTTCTCGACGCGGGTGTCCTTCCAGCACAAGGACATTCCCTCCCAGGGCTATGTGCAGCTGTTCAACACCAACGAACTGGAAACCGGCCCGCAGCGGACGGTGTTGATGGACGTGTTCGAGGTGCATCTGATTCCGCCGGGCACCTATCTGCTGAACGGTGCGGAGAACTACCGCCTGAACACCCGCGTGGCCAAGCTGAAGCCGCTGGGGACCATGGACGAAGTATCGAAGGACATCGGCGCCACCCGCCTTGCCGACGTCGACTACCGTTTCTATTCCTGGAAGAAGGTCTGGGTACCACCGGGCGTCCTGACCGATCAGCACTCCCAGCAGGTCTGCATCTCGGTGCACGTGGCTTCCGGCAACTGCGTGGCATGGGGCACCCAGAACTATGAAACCTCGCGCCCGACCGAAGGCTACTGGGATGACAGGATCGTCCCTGAAGACATCCCTGCCGTACGCATCCAGGCGGTCATCGCCAAGGCCCACGCGCCACTGGCCTTCACTGCCCACGAAGGGCAGATCCTGCTCAGCCCCTTCATTGTTGCCGCCGACGGCGATATCGATTTCAACGCGAACGACTGCGCACCGGTCGACAAGCTGACGGGCTGCGCCCTGCGCCGCTTCAGGGTGCACTACCAACCCGCGCCGTTGGACGCTGCACGCAAGCACATCGCAATCACCTCGCGCGGCCTCAACGGCAAGCAGCGCAAGGTGCTGGAGCGGATGGAGGCGATGCAGCTGCAGGTGCTGGGCCCCAGTGCGCCGTCCGATGCAGCGCTGGGCAAGGGCGTCAGCGCCACGCCTTGAGCACGGATGATGCCTGGCCAGCAACGAAAAACGGCGCTCGATGAGCGCCGTTTCCGTTACACGACGGGGTGGGCTTACCAGTTCATGTTCAGCGAGACACCGACGGTACGCGGCTCGTTGTAGACCGCGGCCATGTAGTTCTCGATCACACCCTTGAGGTTCTTCTCGTTGGTGATGTTGCGCGCGAACAGCGCCACTTCGTAGGCACCGTAGTTGCCCGAGTAGCCGATCTTCAGGCCACCCTCGAAGTCACCCTTGGAGTTGAACTCCTTGCTGTCGTACAGCACGAAGCTGGTGTAACCCTGCTTGTTCCAGTCGGTGGAGACGAACATGGTGCCGGCGTCGCTCACCGGGAAGTCGTAGCGGGCCGCCAGGTTGACGTTGTACTTCGGCGCGTTCGGCAGCGGGTTGCCGTCGATCTGCGCGAAGGTGTTGGCACCGACCTTGATGGTCGGGTCGCCTACGGTGCAGACCACCTGGCCATTGAGGCCGCAGACCTGCGCGTACACGCGCTTGTCCTTGATCTCGCTGTGCAGCAGGCTCAGGCCGGCGCTCAGGGTCAGGTTCGGGATCGGACGCAGCTCCATGTCCGCTTCGAAACCGTAGGCCTTGGCCTTGTCGGCGTTGAACAGCACGCCGTTGCCGTCCGAATCGTTGCCGTTGAGCTGGATGTCGTTGACGGTGTAGGTGAACGCGGTGGCGTTCAGGCGCAGGCGGTTGTCCCACAGGCTGCTCTTCACGCCCGCTTCCCAGGACAGGATGGTCTCGGAATCGGCGGTGGTGAAGTCGGCATTGAACACCGCCGAACGGCCCTGGATGGTCGGGCCGCGGAAGCCGCGTGCGACCTTGGCGTAGACGCTCACGTCCGGCGTGATCTGATACATCGCGCTCAGATCCCAGCTCGGGGTGGTGTCGGACATCTTGACGTCGGTGCGGCCCTTGTAGGTGACCACGCCAGCGGCAGTGTCAGCCGTCTTCAGCAGGCGGGTGTGCTTCTCGTCCTTGGTCTGGCGCAGGCCGGCAGTGACGGTGAACTTGTCGGTGAAGGCGTAGCTGATCTGGCCGAAACCGGCCCACGAGGTGTTCTTGTTGCGCAGGCGCACCCAGTTGTTCGGGTTGCGTGCCGCGCCCTGCAGGAACCACGCGCGCTGGTAGAAGTCGGTGGTGTCGCTGCCGTTGAAGTAGAACGCACCGGCCTGCCACTGCAGCGCGCTGTCGTCATGGCTGGCCAGGCGGAATTCCTGGGTCCACTGGTCCAGGTCACGGATGCGGCCCATCGACTGGCCGTAGCCGTTCGGCATGCCGTTGACCGGGAAGTTCACCGCGGCACCGCCGTCGGTGTCGCCACGGCTGTAACCGGAGGTGGTTTCGTAGGCGGTGATCGAAGTGAAGTCGATCGCGCCGAAGTCATAACGCGCCTTCACCGAACCGCCATAGGTCTTGTACGCCTGCGGGTTGTTGCCGGCTTCGTCGTAGGCGACCTTGTCGCGCGGCACGTCGGTCTTGTTCGAGCCCTTGGTCAGCGCACCGCGCAGGAACAGGGTTGAGGTGCCTTCGTAATCACGGGCGTGGGCCGAGGCCAGGATCGAGAACTGGTCGCTCGGGGTCAGCAGCAGCTGGGCGCGCACGTTGCGGTCATCGAAGCCGCCCATGGCGTTCTTCTTCGGGCTGACCGTGCCGTCGGCGCTCGGGCCCTTGTAGGTGTTGTCGACGTAATCGTCGCGGTGCTGGTACAGGGCCGACACACGGAACGAGGCGATGTCGTTGATCGGGCCACCGAAGCCGCCGTCGATCGACACGCTGTTGTAGGACGCGTAGCTGGCGCTGACGCGGCCGGTGTAGTCCTGGGTCGGCTTCAGCGTGTCGAACTTGATGATGCCGGCGGTGGTGTTGCGGCCGAACAGCGAGCCCTGCGGGCCGCGCAGCACTTCCACCTGGTCCACGTCATAGACCGGGTTGGACTTCAGCACCACGTGTTCCAGCACTACGTCGTCCTGGATGATCGACACCGGCTGCGAGGCACCGAGGTAGAAGTCGATGTTGCCCAGGCCACGGATGTAGAAGCGCGGGAAGATGCGGCCAGTGGTGGTTTCCGCATACAGGCTCGGCACGCGGCCGGACAGCGCCAGCAGGGTGTCGTCGCCGCCGGCGGTGAAGTCGCGCATGCGCTCGCCCTGCACCACGCCCACCGAGACCGGCACTTCCTGCAGGTTCTGCTCACGGTGTTCGGCGGTCACGGTGATCGTGTCCAGGCCGGTCGGGGTCGGCGCGCTGTCCTGTGCGGCGGCGCCGAAGCTGCCGACCAGGGCCAGGCCGGCACAGGCCAGGGCCAGCGGATGGCGGCGGAAGGAAACGAAGGAAGACGACATACCCGACAGGCGGCGGGAATCGGAATGGGAGGGCATGAAATGCTCTGAGGAGGCGTCCGTGCGGCCTGCGCGAGCCGGGCGGCAAAAAGGAGGATAACTGCGCAAGCCGCCATTATCCCCCAAATTGTTACGATTTCGTTGCGCAGCGCCCAAACCCGGAGAAACAAGCGGTTTCGGCACAGTCACCGGGCATTCCGCACGCCCTGAAGGCTTGACTCAGGGCAGCGGGGTCAACGCCACATCGACCATCGCCAGCAGCCGCTCGCGGCTGATGCCGTCACGGGCCTGCACCGAAATGCCGTGCAGCACCGTGGCGAAGTGATCGCCCAGTGCCTGCACCGCCACATCGCCGGCCAGCTGCCCTTCGGCCTGCGCCTGCTGCAGCCGCGCAATGATCGCCGCCGTACGCTGGCGACGATGGCTGGCCAGCCAGTCCCGTACGCCCTCGCCATCGGGCGACACGCTGCTGGCCGAGGACACCACCAGGCAACCGTGTGGCCGCCCGCGCCGGGTGTAGGTCAACACGGCGTCACGCAGCATGGACCCGATCGCCTCGCGCAGCGTGGCCTGCTCCAGCGCGCGCGGCGCGAAGCCGCCCTCGCCTTCCTCATACAGCGCAACGGCTTCGCGGAACAACTGCTCCTTGCTGCCGAACGCGGCATAGATGCGTGCAGAGGCGATGCCCAGTGCTTCCACCAGTGCCGACATCGACGTGCCTTCATAGCCGTGCTGCCAGAACAGCAGCATCGCCTTGCGCAACGCCTGGTCCCTGTCGAATTCGCGCGGTCGCCCTGCCATCTGCCTGCCTGCTCCAGTGAGGCGCGCAGTGTAACGCGGGTGTTGACCACCGCGAGGGTCGCGCCTATTCTTTGTTGATCAACAAACAATTGGAGCAACACATGCAGACCATCAAGGGCCCCAGCCTGCACCTGGCGCAGTTCGCCGGCGACCAGGCCCCGTTCAACAGCCTCGCCAGCATTGCCGCGTGGGCCGCCGGCCACGGCTTCAAGGCCCTGCAGATTCCCGCGTGGGATGCACGCCTGTTCGACCTGGCCACGGCTGCCGACAGCCAGGACTACTGCGACGACCTCCGCGGCACCCTGGCCGAGCACGGCCTGCAGGTCAGCGAACTGACCACCCACATCCTCGGCCAGCTGGTGGCCGTGCATCCGGCCTACGACGAGCTCTGCGATGGCTTCGCCCCGGAAGCACTGCGCGGCAACCCGAAGGCCCGCAGCGAATGGGCGCAGCAGCAGCTGCACCTGGCCGCCCGTGCCTCGCGACGGCTGGGCCTGCAGGACATGGGCACCTTCTCCGGCTCGTTCGCCTGGCCGTATCTGTTCCCGTTCCCGCAGCGCCCGCCGGGCCTGATCGACGCGGCGTTCGACGAACTGGCACGACGCTGGCGGCCGATCCTCGATGCCTGCGAGGACAACGGCGTCAACCTCTGCTACGAGATCCATCCCAGCGAAGACCTGCATGACGGCACCAGCTTCGAGCGCTTCTTCGAACGCGTCGACCAGCACCCGCGCTGCCGCATCCTGTTCGATCCCAGCCACTTCGTGCTGCAGCAGCTGGACTACCTGGAGTACCTGGACATCTACCACCCGCTGATCCGCATGTTCCACGTCAAGGATGCGGAGTTCCGCCCGAGCGGCCGCCAGGGCATCTATGGCGGGTATGCCGACTGGACCGAGCGTGCCGGCCGCTTCCGCTCGCTGGGCGACGGCCAGGTCGACTTCAAGTCGATCTTCTCCAAGCTGGCCCAGTACGACTACCAGGGCTGGGCAACGCTGGAATGGGAGTGCTGCCTGAAGGACCAGGAAGCCGGCGCGCGCGAAGGTGCCGCGTTCATCCGCGACCACATCATTCCGGTCACCGACAAGATCTTCGACGACTTCGCCGGTGCACCGATCAGCACCACACAGATGCAGCACATGCTCGGCATCGCCTGAGCCCCAACGGAGCACTCCCTCATGACCACTTCCCTTTCCGCTGGCGCTGCCGGCGACGACGCCCTGCGCCACCACTACCTGCGCATCGATGGCCAGCGCGTGCATTGCGTTTCCGCCGGCCATGGCGAGCCGGTGCTGCTGATTCCCGGTTGGCCGCAGACCTGGTATGCCTGGCGCCACGTGCTGCATGCGCTGGCCGAAGCCGGTTTCGAAGCGATTGCCGTGGATCCGCCGGGCATCGGCGAATCCGACCGCCCCGCCCACGGCTACGACACCGGCAGTGCCGCCGCCGTCCTGCACCAGACGATGCGGGCGCTGGGCCACGACCGTTACCAGGTGGTCGGGCATGACATCGGCATGTGGATCGCCTATGCGCTGGCCAGCGATCAGCCGCAGGCCGTGCGCCAGCTGGCGGTCACCGAAGCGGTGATTCCCGGCCTGGCGCCGGAACCGGGCATCTTCGCCGCACCGGCTGACAACATCTTCCTTTGGCACTTCATGTTCAACCAGGTGGCCGACCTGCCGGAAGCACTGATTACGGGGCGCGAGCGCGCCTACCTGGAATTCATGTTCGACCGCTGGTCGTACCGCCGTGATGCCGTCGCCGCCGATACCTACATTGCCGCCTACAGCCGTCCGGGCGCATTGCGCGCGGGTTTCGCCTGGTATCGCGCGATTCCGGAGACGATCCGCCAGAACAAGCAGCGCGCGCAGCGCCGTTTGCCGATGCCGGTACTGGCCATCGGCGCCGAGCACGCCACCGGCGATGCGCCGATGCTGACCCTGCAGCCACATGCCGACGATGTCCGCGGCAGCATCGTTCCGGGCTGCGGCCACTTCATCATGGAAGAAGCACCGCAAGCGTTCCTTGCACAGCTGCTGCCGTTCCTGCTGGAGGTTCGCCATGCTGCTTGAGCCGGCGCTGCAGCAGTTCGTCGACGCCGTCGCCGTCCATCCGCTGCCGGAGGACCTGCGCGAACTGCGGGCGATCAGCGAGAGCGCGTTGCCACAGTTGCAGGGAGCACCACAGCCGGTTGCGCATGTGATCGAACACACGGTAATCGCGCGCGACGGGCATGCGCTGGAGCTGCGTTTCTACACGCCGGAAGGGCTTCCCGATGGACCGGTACCGGCTCTGCTGTTCGCCCACGGCGGCGGTTGGTTCCAGTGTTCGCTGGCGGTCTATGACGGCCCCTGCCGTGCGCTGGCCAATGCCAGTGGCTGCGTGATCGCCGCAGTGGGCTACCGGCTGGCGCCGGAGCACCCGTTCCCGGTTCCACTGCATGACGTCGCCGACGCCTGGCGGTGGTTGCAGGACAACGCCGAGCGCCTCGGCCTGGACCCACGGCGGCTGGCGATCGGTGGCGACAGCGCCGGCGGCAACCTCGCCGCCGCCTGCTGCCTGCTGCTGCGCGAACGGGGCCTGCCGCAACCGTGCCACCAACTGCTGCTGTACCCGGCGCTGGATGCCGGCATGGGCGGCGGTTCCTACCGCGACTACGCCACGGGCTATTACCTCAGCGCCGAACTGATGCAGCGCTGCTGGCAGGCCTATCTGAGTGGGATGGATCTGGATCCACCGCCGGCACTGGCCTCGCCCGCCCACGCAACCGACCTGCAGGGGCTGGCGCCTGCCTCCGTACTCAGCTGCGAGCACGATCCGCTGCGCGACGAGGCCGAGCAGTACGCGCACCGCCTGCAGGCTGCGGGTGTCGACTGCATGCTGGAGCGGCTGCCGGGGATGATCCATGCCTGCATCCACCTGCAGGGCGTGGCCGCTTCCACCGGCATGGCGATACAGCGCGCGGGCGATCTGCTGCGCCAGGCGCTGGCCTGAACCGGCTGGGGACGGCGGCAGATCCACGCCTGCCGCCGTCCCGGCCCGGCGCTTGGCAAGCCCGGCAGGCAGCGCTACACTGAAAGCCTGCCGTGGGGCCATAGCTCAGCTGGGAGAGCGCGTCGTTCGCAATGACGAGGTCAGGAGTTCGATCCTCCTTGGCTCCACCACTATTCAGAAGAACCCGTAGATCTCCGTGATCTGCGGGTTTTTTCTTTTCAGCGCCCGCGGCTCAGGCCGGCTCCTCGCCGCCGTCCTTGCGCTGCGGGCTGCGCGAGTGCGTATCGCGCACCTGTTGATCGCGCTGCCCCGGCCGCTGCTTGGCCACGTCGTCCTGCTTCCTGTCCTGGCGGCTTTCCTGGATGCCCTGCTTCGGGTCCTGATCCTTGCCTCGCTCGTTCATTGAAATCTCCCTCGCCGGCGGAACGCCAACGTTGCCCATCACGCTAGAGGTTGCCGGGTAAGCCACAGGTCAGTCCTGTGCCAACGTCATGTGCAGGCACTGGCTTGCCGCTGCGGCCCCCGTGCAGCCAGAATCCGAGGCACCACGCCCACCGGTATGCCATGCCCTCTTCTGCCCAGCACGCAGCACACGCCGTGCCGATGCGCCTCGATGCGACCGACGGCAGCATCCAGCTCGGCAATCTGCCGACACTGATCGGCCCCACCCTGTCACGGGATGAGGCGCGTATCGCGTTCGCCACGCTGGTGCGAGGGGAGCACGACGTCGGCACCGGCTATCACTGGCTCAGCCTGCACCGGCTCAGCCTGGGTGGTGCGCCCGCTGGCATCAGCCTGTGCTTCCACGGGCAACAGCTCGACATGGTGACGATGGGCGTCGATCTACCCGGTGCAACACTGGAAGACGGCTGGCCAACCCAGGCAGCGATCGATGCCGAAGTCGCGTTCATGCGCCGCACCTTGGCCACGGCATTGGGGCGAAAACTGGCCGGCGGCTGCGCCCGGTTCAACTGGGGCGAAGCCTGGGCCCGTTTCGATCCGAAAGGCTTCATGGCCAGCAGCGGCATTCGCTACTCACCACGCACGTGACCGCGCTCAGGTACGGGTGATCGACACCCCACCCTCCACGCGCATCGCGGTGCCCGTAACGAAACTGCTCTCATCGCTGGCCAGGAACAGCGCCGCATTGGCGATCTCCTCCGGCTCGGCGAGGCGCTTGAGTGCGTGCAGCGAGCGCACGAAGTCGCGGGCATCGCCGGTCGGTGCGGCCTGCCGGCCCATCTCCGTATCGGTGCCACCGGGCAGCAGTACGTTGCTGCGCACACCGCGCGCACCGTATTCGGCAGCGATCACCTGGCTCAGGCCGATCACCCCGGCCTTGCTTGACGCATAGGCCGCCATGCCCGGGAATCCCACGGTGTGGCCGACGAAGGTACCGACGAACACCAGCGAGCCGCCGCCGCGCGCCAGCAGTGCCGGCAGCTGCGCGCGTGCCGCATGGAAGGCGGCGTCGAGATTGGTGGCCATCACCTCGCGCCAGGCATCCACCGGAAACTCCGCCGCCGGCACGCCCGGGCCGAGCATGCCGGCATTGTTGAGCGCGATGTCCAGGCCGCCGAATGACTGCTGGGCCAGATCGACCAGCGCCTGCGCCGTGCCCGGGTTGGCCACGTCGGCAGCATGCACCACGGCTTCGCCACCGGCAGCGCGAATCTGCTCGGCCAGCGCCTGCAGCGGCTCCGGCCGCCGTGCGTTGAGCACCAGCTTTGCTCCTTCGGCGGCGAAGCGCAGCGCGCTGGCGCGGCCGATACCGGCGCTGGCACCGGTGATGAGAGCGATCTTGTTGTTCAGGCGCATGGTCGTGGTACCGGTTGTGAAGTGGCCGCCACGATGCCGTGCCTTCGGCCCGCCAACACTCCGTTTCCGGGCCTCACAGGTGAGTGCAGGAAACGGAGTTTCCGCAGCACCGGCACGTGCCAGAATCCGGCCATGGACAGTACCGCCACCACCGCCCTCGATGACCGCATCGAACGGGTCTGCCGGCACCTGCAGGCCAGCCTCGACGAACCCTCGCTGCAGCAACTGGCCGATATCGCTGGCTGCAGCCCGACGCGCCTGCATCGCCTGTTCAAGCAGTCCACCGGGCTGACCCCCAAGCAGTACGCCGCCGCGCTGCGCGCCGACCGCCTGCGCACTGGGCTGGAACAACAGGAACGCATCACCGACGCCTTCCACGATGCTGGCTTCGGTTCCAGTGGACGCTTCTACGAGAACGCACCGAAATTGCTGGGCATGACGCCCAAGCAATGGCGCGCAGGGGGGCGCGGCGAAGTCATCCACTTCGCGCTTGCCGAAAGCTCACTGGGCAGCGTGCTGGTGGCCAGCAGCGGGACCGGCGTGGTCGCGATCCTGCTCGGCGACGATCCGGAGACACTGCTGCAGTCGTTGCAGCAACGCTTCCGCCAAGCCGAACTGGTCGGCGCCGACCAGGGCTACGAGCAACTGGTGGCACAGGTCGTAGGCCTGGTCGAGGATCCTTCGCGAGGCGCCACGCTGCCGCTGGATATCCGTGGCACCGCGTTCCAGCAACGGGTGTGGCAGGCACTGCAGCAGATTCCGCGCGGGCAGACTGCCTCGTATGCGGATATCGCCGCGCGTATCGGCGCGCCGCGCTCAAGCCGTGCCGTCGCACGCGCATGCGCAAGCAATCCGTTGGCGGTGGCCGTGCCCTGCCACCGCGTGGTGCGCCGCGATGGCGACCTGTCCGGCTATGCCTGGGGCGTAGCGCGCAAGCGCGAACTGCTGCGCCGGGAAAAGGCAGCCAACGGCTGATGCAACCCGGTAGCTGCCGACCTTGGTCGGCACACCGCGCGGTAGCGCCGGGCCATGCCCGGCGAATCCCGGCGAACGCTCAATCCAGCTTCACCACCAGCTTTCCGAAGTTGCGCCCCTGCAACAGCCCGAAGAACGCATCCGGCGCATTCTCCAGCCCTTCCACCACATCCTCGCGGTACTGGACGCGGCCGTCGCGCAGCCATTGCGGCATCTCGCGTTCGAACTCCGGCCACAGGTGGTTGAAGTCGTGCACGATGAAACCACGCACGGTCAGGCGCTGGCGCAGGATCTGGCTGAACAGTGCGGGCAACCGGTCCGGGCCGGGCTGCTCGACGCCCCGCTCGTTGTAGGTGGCGATGGTGCCGCACACCGGAATGCGGGCGAAGTCGTTGAGCAGCGGCAGCACTGCATCCAGCACGTGCCCGCCTACGTTCTCGAAATACACGTCGATACCCCTGGGCACCGCCGCACGCAGCTGCGCGGCGAAATCAGCGGCGCGATGATCCAGCGCCACGTCCACGCCCAGCGTCTGCAGATAGGCACGCTTGGCTTCGCCGCCGGCGATGGCGACCACGCGCGCGCCCTGCAGCTTGGCCAGCTGGGCCACGGTCGCGCCCACCGGCCCGGTCGCGGCAGCCACCACCAGCGTCTCGCCCGGCTTCAAACGGGCGATTTCATGCAGGCTGGAATAGGCGGTGAAGCCGGGCATGCCATACACGCCCAGCGCGGTACTCAGCGGCAGTCCGGCCGGGTCCAGGCGGCGCCCCAGTGCCTTGGCCGGCAGCACCGCGTGGGTCTGCCAGCCCCCCGGCGCCAGCACCAGCTCACCTGCGGCTACTCCCTCGGCGTTGGACTGCAGCACCTCGGCCACGGTCTGCCCTTCCATCACCGCGCCCACCGCCACCGGCGCGGCATACGAGGGGCCCTCGTCCATGCGTCCACGCATGTACGGGTCCAGCGACAGGTAGCGGTTGCGCAGCAGCACCTCGCCATCGGCCAATGACGGCAACGCAACCTGTTCCAGGCGGAAGTTGGCTGCACTTGGCGCCCCCTGCGGACGCGACGCAAGCACGATGCGGGAGGTGGTCGAGGGATCGGACATGGCCAGGTCTCTGCTGTTGCCAGCATCAGGAAAGGAGTGCCGACACTACGCCGCAGCCATCCCCGATGGCGGCCACGAAAACAGCGTTCCATCGCCCGGACCGGCGCAGGTCCGGCGCAGCCCTTGCCCTTGCAGCTTTGGCGATCGCGGCGATCTGCTGATTTCCACCGCAGACGATGATCGACTGGCCACGCCCCGCCCCAGAACGGAGGATCAAGCACTTGCGAGCGCGCAGACGGCAATGTGAAGAAATCTTGGCAAAACGCTTGCCGAAGGCAGCCGACCTCCGTAATATACGCGTCCTTGGCAGCGACCTCGCTGCAACGAAACATGTGGCCGAGTAGCTCAGTTGGTAGAGCAGGGGATTGAAAATCCCCGTGTCGGCGGTTCGATTCCGTCTTCGGCCACCACTTTCGAAGGCCTGCAGAAATGCGGGTCTTTTTTTTCCGGAAACCGGGTTTGATCACGGTTGCCACACAATTTGGCCGAGTAGCTCAGTTGGTAGAGCAGGGGATTGAAAATCCCCGTGTCGGCGGTTCGATTCCGTCTTCGGCCACCATCTTCAGAGACCTGCAGAAATGCAGGTCTTTTTTTTGTTCGCGCTCCGCGCAAGCGGCGGCCACACCACCCGGTTGACGAAACATTTACACCGGCATGTGCGGTGGCACCTACGCTCCAGACTCCTGCCTGGAGCCTGCCGATGCCTCTGCGCCCCACCCTGCTTGCCTGCCTGCTGCTGGCCGCCTCCCCGGTGATCGCCGCCGAACCGGTGCGCGCAGTCGACACGCTGGACATCGACCGCTACGCAGGCCAGTGGCACGAGATCGCGCATCTTCCGGTGTCGTTCCAGAAGCAGTGCGTCGGCGAGATCACCGCCAACTACGGGCTGCGCCGCGATGGCCGCATCAGTGTCACCAATGCCTGCCGCAACGGCGACGGAGAACGCGTGGTTGCTGAAGGCGTTGCACGCCCGGTTGCCGGCCATCCCGGCCAGTTGCAGGTGCGCTTCGTGCCGGACTGGCTGAGCTGGGTGCCGCTGGTCTGGGCCGACTACTGGGTCCTGGCACTGGACCCGGACTATCAGTGGGCGTTGGTCGGTGAGCCGGACCGTAAGTACCTGTGGATCCTCTCGCGCCTGCCGGAAATGGATCGCACCCGGTTCGAACAGTTGAAAGAGAAAGCCGAGACGATGGGCTACGACCTCGGCCCACTGCGCCTGATGGCTCCGATTCGCGATACGCCCGCCGACTGAACCGTGCCGCATCCGGCGCACCACGCGCGCGCCATCCGGCGCCGCGCACGCCCGGCCGCCATCTTCACGCGCTACCCTCTGCGACGGGTCGCCACAGGCGATCCAAACGACCATACGCCGTAGTATGCTTATCCAACGCACCCCTCCAGAGGACCTGCGCCCATGCTCCACCGCTTCCGTATCGCCTTGATCGTCCTGTGCACCCTCGCCCTTGTTGCCTGCAACAACGGCATCGTCAAGCGTGTTTCGGAACCGGCAGCCAGCCTGCAGCAGCTGACCGTGCGCGCCGACGGCAACTGGACCGTGGCCCTGCGCCTGCAGAACTACAGCTCCATGCCCATGACCTTCGATGACGTCGCGCTGGCGCTGACCGTCGGCGACAGCGACGCCGGCACCCTGCAGGCCAAGCCGGGCATTTCCATCGGCGGCACCTCGGCCGACGTCATCCAGGTCGATCTGGTGCCCAGCTCGGCCGCACGCCTGGTAGTGGCCGATGCGCTGGCCAGCAACCGCACCCTGGCCTATGGCCTGAAGGGAACGGTGGCAGCCACGCCGCAGGAAAAGAAGCAGCGCAGCTTCGACATCAGCAGCCGCAGCACCCTCAACCAGGCCCCGGGCCTGCCGGGCGTGCTGCGCTGACTCCCGCTTTCCGCCGCGGCGCCCGGCGCCGCTCCCCCTGTCCCTGATCAAATCGAGACGTACCGATGAGCAGCTACACCGCCCCGCTTTCCGACCTCCGTTTCGCCCTGCACGATGTGCTCAAGGTCGAACCCCTGTTCGCCCGCCTGGGCTTCACCGACGCCACCGCCGACGTGGTCGATGCCGTGCTGGAAGAAGCCGGCCGCTTCAGCGCCACCGTGCTGGCCCCGCTCAACAGCGTCGGCGACGAGATCGGCTGCGTGCTCGACCAGGCCACCGGTGAAGTGACCACCCCGCCCGGCTTCAAGCAGGCCTACGACCAGTTCGTCGATGGCGGCTGGACCGGCCTGACCGCCTCGCCGGAGCTGGGCGGCCAGGGCCTGCCGCACACCCTGGGCGTGCCGCTCAACGAGATGATCAACGCCGCCAACCTGGCGTGGGGCAACTTCCCGCTGCTCTCGCACGGCGCCATCGAAGCGCTGAAGCAGCACGGCGAGGCCTGGCAGCACGAGGCCTTCCTGAAGCCGCTGATCGAGGGCCGCTGGACCGGCACCATGTGCCTGACCGAACCGCACTGCGGCACCGACCTGGGCCTGCTCAAGACCAAGGCCGAGCCGAATGCCGATGGCAGCTACTCGATCACCGGCACCAAGATCTTCATCACTGCCGGCGAGCACGACCTGACCGGCAACATCGTGCACCTGGTGCTGGCCAAGCTGCCCGACGCCCCTCCGGGTGCCAAGGGCATCTCGCTGTTCGTCACCCCGAAGTTCAAGGTCGACCGCGAAGGCAACGTCGGCGAGCGCAACGCACTGCGCTGCGGCTCGATCGAGCACAAGATGGGCATCAAGGGGTCGGTCACCTGCGTGATGAACTTCGATGGTGCGCAGGGCTACCTGGTCGGCCAGCCGCACAAGGGCCTGCAGGCCATGTTCACCATGATGAACACCGCGCGCCTGGGCGTCGGCCTGCAGGGCATCGGCCTGTCCGAGCGCGCCTACCAGAACGCACTGAAGTACAGCCGTGAGCGCCTGCAGTCGCGCGCCCTGAGCGGCGCCAAGTTCCCGGACAAGCCGGCCGACCCGATCCTGGTCCATCCGGATGTGCGCCGCATGCTGCTGACGGTGAAGTCACTGGTCGAGGGCAGCCGCCTGCTGGCCCTGCACGCCGCCACCCTGATCGACGTCGCCCACCACGCCGAGGACGCCGCCGAGCGCGAGCGCGCCGACACCCTGGTGAGCTTCCTGACCCCGATCTCCAAGGCCTGCCAGACCGAATGGGGTATCGAGAACACCTACAACGCCCTGCAGTGCTTCGGCGGCCACGGCTACATCCGCGAACACGGCATGGAGCAGCTGGCCCGCGATGCGCGCATCACCACGCTGTATGAAGGCACCACCGGCATCCAGGCGCTGGACCTGATCGGCCGCAAGACCGCGTCCAGCCAGGGTGCCGGCCTGAAGCTGATGCTGGCCGAGATCGAGGCGTTCGCCAAGGCCAACGAGGGCAACGAAGCGCTGGCCGAGTTCATCGGCCCGCTGCGCGCCAAGGCCGCCGAATGGGGCAAGCTGACCCTGGACGTGCTGCAGCGCGCGGCCGCCAACCCGGACGAACTGGGTGCAGCCAGCTACGACTACCTGTTCTATTCGGGCTACGTGGTGCTGGCTTACTGGTGGGCCCGCAGCGTGGCGGCCGCCGATGCCAGCGCGCACGGCGCCGCTTTCGCTCAGGGCAAGCGCGAGACCGCACGGTTCTACTTCGCCCGCGTGCTGCCGCGCACCCTCAGCCACGCCGCCGCGATCCAGGCCGGCGCCGCCCCGCTGATGGCGATGGACGACGAGCGCTTCGGCGCCTGAGCCGGGCTGCGCCCGGCACCCGCGGTAGTGCCGGCCGCTGGCCGGCACCCGCAACAGCAACAGCAACGGCAACGGCAAGAGCTGGCTTCCTGCGGGGTGGCGAGGTGGGTCCAATTGCGGGGGACGGCGCAAGTACGTCCCTGTAGCCTCGGTCGCGCCATCCATGGCGCTCACGCCCCCGCAACCGGACCCACCCCGCCTTCGACAGATTTCTGCTGCTGGTAGGTGTCGACCTTGGTCGACACCGTAGATCCACGCCATGCGTGGATGGAAACCACCGAAATCCATCTGGAGAAAAGCCCCCTTTTGTTAAAGGGGGCGCGCCGACAGGCGCGGGGATTAGGAAGAATGCGCGGGCAACCCAGCGCGCCAACGGCGGGCTGGGTTGCTAAAGGGGGCGCACCGACAGGTGCGGGGGATAGGAGGAATGCGCGGACCTGAATCGTTGCGATTTGCGTATCGCCGACAGGCGATACACAAATCGTCAACATTCAGGTATAAGCTGTTCTCCCGATGGAGACAGACACTACACGCTTGGGTCTGATCGAAGCCGGAGCTCCGTTTTCTGCTCCGGGCGCCGAAGCATCGCCCAACGCCACGACGCTGCATCGCCCCGGTTCGGTCCGGCTGCTCTCGCTTGATGCCCACGGACGCGTACTGGACTGGATCACCTGGCAGGATGCGGCGTGCCTCTACGCCCGCGAAGCCGTCGCCTGGACACTCGGCGATCCCTGCCTGCACATCCACGGCGGTACCAACCGCTTCAGCGGACTGCAGAGCGGCATGGACCTGCACCCGATCATCGCCGCCCGCGGCCACGCCCGCTCCCGCGCGATCGACCCCACGCCAAACCTGACCAACCCGGCCCTGTTCGCCCGCGACGCGCACCTGTGCATGTACTGCGGCCAGCAGTTCAACCGCCCCACGCTCACCCGCGACCACGTCATGCCGCTGTCCAAGGGTGGCCTGGACTGCTGGGAAAACGTGGTCACCGCCTGCTTCCACTGCAACTCGCGCAAGAGCGACCGCACCCCCCAGCAGGCCGGAATGCCGTTGCTGGCGGTGCCTTACCGGCCCAGCTGGATCGAGCATCTGATCCTGTCCAACCGCAACATCCTGGCCGACCAGATGGCCTTCCTGAAGGCGCAATTGCCCAAGCGGTCAAAACTGAGCACCTGAATCGCTGAAAATGCAACCCTCACCGTCCTGTCACGGGCGGCGGCGTTTGCTTGCCCCACCCCCGTTTGAGGGCGAAAATGGGCGTTCAGAACAAGTGCGAACATGATGATCGACTCTGCCCGCTATCCCCGCCTCGCGCGCATCCAGACACCGGATGACCTGCGCACGTTCGACGAATCCGAATTGAGGGCGGTCGCCGACGAACTGCGCGCCTACCTCATCGAGTCGGTGGGCAAGAGCGGCGGCCACTTCGCCGCCGGCCTGGGCGTGATCGAACTCACCGTGGCCCTGCACTACCTGTACCAGACTCCGCAGGACCAGCTGGTCTGGGACGTCGGTCACCAGACCTACCCGCACAAGATCCTGACCGGTCGCCGCGACGAGATCCACACCGTCAAGCAGAAGGACGGCGTCGCGCCGTTCCCGAAGCGCGAAGAGAGCGAGTACGACACCTTCGGCGTCGGCCACTCCTCGACCTCGATCTCGGCCGCACTCGGCATGGCCATCGCCCGCCAGTCCGAAGGCGACAACCGCCAGGTCGTTGCAGTGATCGGTGATGGCGCAATGACCGCCGGCATGGCGTTCGAAGCGCTGATGCACGCCGGTGGCATGGAGCCCGAGCCGAACCTGCTGGTGATCCTCAACGACAACAACATGTCGATCTCCGAGGCGGTCGGCGGTCTGACCAAGATGCTCGGCCGCGCCACCGGCAGCCGCACGCTCAATGCGCTGCGCGAAGGCGGCAAGAAGATCCTCGGCGACAAGAAGAACAACCCGGCGCGCTTCGTGAAGCGCTGGGAAGAACACTGGAAGGGCATGTTCGTGCCGTCCACGATGTTCGAGGAAATGGGCTTCCACTACACCGGCCCGATCGACGGCCACGACATGCCGGCCCTGCTGTCCACGCTGAAGACGCTGCGCGCCTCCAAGGGCCCGAAGCTGCTGCACGTGATGACCACCAAGGGCAAGGGCTACGAGCCGGCCGAAGGCGACCAGATCGGTTACCACGCCGTCGGCCCGTTCGATCCGGACAAGGGACTGGTGGCCAAGGCCGGTGCCAAGAAGCCGACCTACACCGATGTGTTCAGCGACTGGCTGTGCGATGCCGCCGCTGCCGAGCCACGCCTGTACGGCATCACCCCGGCGATGCGCGAAGGCTCCGGCCTGGTGCGTTTCAGCAAGGAATACCCGCAGCGCTATTTCGACGTGGCAATTGCCGAGCAGCACGCGGTCACCCTCGCCGCCGGCATGGCCACCCAGGGCGGCAAGCCGGTGGTGGCGATCTATTCCACCTTCCTGCAGCGCGCGTACGACCAGCTGGTGCATGACGTGGCCATCCAGGACCTGGACGTGCTGTTCGCGATCGACCGCGCCGGCGTGGTCGGTCCGGACGGCGCCACCCATGCCGGCAACCTCGACCTGAGCTTCCTGCGCTGCGTGCCGAACCTGGTGGTGATGGCTCCGTCCAATGAAGCCGAGTGCCGGCAGATGCTCAGCACTGGCCTGCAGCACCCGGGCCCGGCCGCCGTGCGCTATCCGCGCGGCACCGGCACCGGCGTTGCCGCCGGTACCGACCTGTCCACCCTGCCGATCGGCAAGGGCGAGCTGCGCCTGCAGGGCAGCCGCGTCGCGCTGCTCGCCTTCGGCAGCACCGTGGCCGCCGCTGAGCAGGTCGGCCGCGAACTGGGGCTGAGCGTGGTCAACATGCGCTTCATCAAGCCGCTGGACCGCGAGCTGGTGCTGGCCGTGGCCGCCCAGCACGAGGGCCTGGTCACGATCGAAGACAACGTGGTGGCCGGCGGCGCCGGCTCCGGCGTCGGCGAACTGCTCAACGCCGAAGGCGTACTGCGCCCGATCCTGCACCTGGGCCTGCCAGACAGTTACCAGCACCACGCAAGCCGTGAGGACCTGCTGGCCGAAGCCGGTATCGATGCGGCGGGCATCCGCGCGGCGGTACTCAAGCGCTGGCCGCAGCTGGCTGCCGGGACCCCGCCGCTCAGCGCGGCAGGCTGAGGCCGGTCACCACCAGTAGATCCACGCATGGCGTGGATCTACTGCGGAACAGGGGTCGATCCACGCCATGCGTGGAGACAGATGCAAAGTAGATCCACGCTGTGCGTGGCTAGCGGTCTCCGGAACGATGATCTGGCCGGAAACCCCAACCCTCAGCCGTAGCTGACCGCTTCCACGAACGCGCCGCTGGCCTCCACCCGCACCGCAGCGCGCTGCCCGGTGTCGACGAAGTGGAGGCGTGCAAGGGTTTCAGCGAAATCGTAGGCCCGGGCACCATCGCGGAACTCGATCGGTTCCGGCCGGTCCGGGTGCAGCACGCGCCATTGGCGTTGCTCGCATTGCAGGCGGATCAACATGCAGCTCACTCCTTGAGGCAGCGTATCGACGGTGGCGGGACGGGCGTGCCGGTTACGGCAGACTTCATCGCGACGGATCAGGGGCACGCAGGGGCGCCCTGATCACAGAAGATACGACGTTCAAAATGTGAGCTGTATCAGATTATTCTGATTTTCGATGGGCGAGCTCAATTCACCTGGAACTGCGCCCGGCAGCCGTCGCTGACCCAGATGCCACGACGGTTCCAGCCCCAGGTCTGGCCCTCGATGCAGGCGCTGCGTGAATCCTGACGCACCAGGCGCACACCACGACGGATGCGGGCATCACAGTACTCCTGGCGGTGGCCGTTGGAATGGCAGGTGATCACCTCACCCCCCGCCCCAGCCATTGCCACCGTTGCCCCGGCCGTTGCCATGGCCACCACCCCAGCCACCGCCACGGCGGTACTCGCCAACGAACTCGGCACGGCAGCCCTGGGTGACCCACACACCGTAGCGCGATTGCCCCCAGGTCTCGCCTTCCACGCACGGCGAACCGGACAACTGGCGGATCATCCGGGCACGGCCTTCCAGACGGCATTCATTGCTGCGGTTCTTGATCGATTCGCAGCGGACGATGCCGCCGCCATCACGACCGCCATAGCGATCGTCGTCATAACCGTAGCCATAGCTCTGCGCCTGCGCGCCGCCTGCGGCCGCCAGCATCGGCAGCAGCGTGCAGGCCAGGGTGCGCCAGGTGAGTGCCTTGCCCATCGGAATCTCCGGATGAATACGATGGCGCAAGCATCCGGGATTCGTGGCGCGGCGCACAGGGGGGCGCACCACGGCGGTTTTTTCCCCATTCAAACAACTCAACCGTGGCTGACTGCGCCTCGGCCGGTGGCGTCACTCCCCGATATGGAGCGCATCCACGGTGCTGCCGAGCGCCTCGACCCGGACCGTGCTGCGCTGGCCGGTGCGACGATGGTGCTCGAGGGCCAGCGCAGCGGCCGCGTCGAAGGCATCGGCACCGCGGGCGTAACGGGTGGCGTCACCCGCCTTCGGATGCAACACGGACCAGTGCCGGGCAGTGCATTGGACAGTAAAGACCATGAGAAGCTCCTGCGGAAGGAAAGAGGCGGTGACAGGCGGCAGGGCCACGTGCCAGTACACCCTCAGGCTATCGATCGCGTCGGAGATGGCCCATCAGATTTGTACGAAAATGCCTCAGGATTCGGTCGGGCGCTTCCCAACCCTCACATCCCTGAGGCTGTTTAGTGAAGGCGTTCCGTGACCCTTGTCACGGAGTTGACGGAGCTTCACACTACCGTCACCAACAGGGGCCCCTTCCACATGCGCACCTTCTTCTCGCAGCAGCGCTGGACGCTGCTGAAGTTCTATTTCGTGGCCAGCTATCTGGTGCTGATTGAAGAGCTGATCCGCGCCGCCATGCACTGAGCGCTTGCTGGACGGCTATTTGCGACAGACACTGTCGCTTTAGGCACGGAGCCCGCCCGATGAAAGCGCTTCTTCTGATTCCAGCCCTGCTGGTGCTGACCGCGTGCGCCAACCAGCACGACGCCGCCGCACGTGCCGATGCGGCGCCCACCTCGTCTGCGGTACCGAAGGTGGGCGGCGATCGCGATGCCCACGGATGGATTGGTTCGGCCGGCTACCAGTGGTGCGAGCACAGCCAGCGTTGCGAACGCCCGTGGGAACTGGCACAGGCACAGGGCCTGGCCAATACCGCCGAGGCCATCGATGCCTACTGCGCGAAGCCGGCCAGCCCGGCACGCAAGTGAGGCTCGCACCCCATGGCTGAGCTGAGCCCGCTACCCACCCTGGCCCCGGGTCGCTACCGCCACTTCAAGGGCGGCGAGTACGAAGTGCTCGATATCGTCCGCAGCAGCGAGACGCTGGAGCCACTGGTGCTGTATCGCGCGCTCTATGGCGAAGGCGGCCTGTGGGTGCGCCCGTATGCCATGTTCGTCGAACAGGTACCGGGCGAACACGGACCGCAGCCGCGTTTCGCCCGCATCGATGCATGACGGTTCCGCTGCCGGCCCTGGCCGGCAGCGCGGTGACACCACGGGCCTGCGTTACAATCGTACCGTCCAGTCGGTTTCTTCCCGCCATGTCCGCATCCCCCTCCCGTTCGCGCCGCAAGGCGCCCGACAGCGTGCGCCAGTCACTGCTGCAGGCCACCATTGAAGTGATCGGTCGTAACGGCCTGGCCGCGCTGACCGTGCAGGACGTCGCACAGGCCGCCGGTGTCAGCAAGGGTGCGCTGTTCCATCATTTCAGCAGCAAGCAGGCACTGGTGGATGAAGCCATCGGAGCGCTCATCGGCGAATTCGAAGCGCGGGTGCGTGCCCTGCTGCAGGAAAACCCCGAAGGGCATGGCCGTTTCAGCCGCGCCTATGTGCAGGCCAATTTCGAGCATCTGCTGCAGCAGGAACAGGACAACGACATCGGCCTGACCCTGGGCAACCTGATGGAACCAGCCCTGCTCGCGCATTGGCGTACCTGGAAGCGTGCGATGCTGGCCGAGTTCGCCGGCGAAGCCAACGATCCCCGACTGTATGCGGCGCGCTGCGCTGCCGATGGCTACTGGGCCACGGCCTATGGGCGTCCGCTGGACGAGGAAGAACGCGCCAACGCATTGGCGATGGCCGAACAGGCCCTGAAACTATGCGACCCGCAGTGAGCAGGAGCGCTCAATGAATCCCTATCTCTACCTTGCCGCGGCCATCGTGCTGGAAGTAATTGCCACGTCGCTGCTGAAGGCATCCGACGGCATGAGCCGGCTGGCGCCGACACTGGGCGCGCTGGTCGGCTATGGACTGTGCTTCTACCTGCTGTCGATGACCATGAAGTCGATCCCGACCGGCATCGCCTACGCGATCTGGTCCGGCGTCGGCATCGTGCTGATCTCGCTGATCGGGCTGGTGGTGTTCAAGCAGCGCCTGGATGCACCGGCGTTGATCGGCATCGGCCTGATCTGTGCTGGCGTACTGGTGATCAATCTGTTCTCGCGCAGCAGCGCGCACTGAGTACGCTGCTGCGCGATCAACGCTAGCTGACCTTCTTCGCTACGGTCATGCCGAGCAGGAACAGCACCACGGCGATGATGATGCCGGCCCAGAACAGGAACTTGGCGATGCCGACCGCGGCGCCGGCAATGCCGCCGAAGCCGAGCACGCCCGCAATGACGCCGATGATGGCGAAGATGATGGCCCACTTGATCATGTCAAACCTTTCCCCGTGGGGACTGCGTACTGGATGATCAGGCTAGGCCGTAGCCGATGCGGCAGTCGTGAACAGGCCGCGTGCGCGGCGTGAATCAGCGCGGGCGGAAACGCAGCAGGGCCACTGCAAAGGCCAGGAAAACGCTGCCCACCAGCCGCTCGAACCAGCGCCGCGCGAAGGGTTTGGCCAACCATCGGCGCAGGCCATGGCCACCGGCGGCATACATCACGTACCAGAACAGTTCGCAGCCGGCGAAGGTGGCGACCAGCACGCTGTACTGCAGCGCCTGGCCACGCGACGGGTCGACGAACTGCGGCAGGAACGCCGCAGCGAACAGCAGCAGCTTGGGATTGCTCAGGCCCACCAGAAGGCCACCACGGAACACCTTCCACGCGCCCAGCGACGCCGCAACCGGCAACGCGGCATCGACCGTCACCGGTGGTGCCGGCCGGCAACTGTCACGCCATGCCTTCAGGCCCAGCCAGGCCAGATAGGCCACGCCCAGATAGCGCAGCACCTCAAACAGCATCGGCGAGGAATGCAGCAGCGCACTCAAGCCTGCTGCGGAGGCCGCCAGCACCAGCAGCATCGCCAGCAGGCAGCCAGCCATCGCCGGCACGCTACCGCGAAAGCCGAGCCCGACGCTGCGACCGAGGATATGCAGCATGTTCGGCCCCGGCGTACCACACAGAACGAACACCGTGGCGAGGAACCACCACCAGGTATGCAGGGCCATATCGGACATCCACTTCAGAAGATCCCACCAGCATAGAGTGCGCCGGCCTGGCGCGGCACACACAGCGCAGCATGGATGCGGTGGTTACAGAGGCAGGCTCAGGCCGCAAGCGCGTCGCGCCGTACCAGTATCTGGTCGATCAAGCCCCATTCGCATGCCTGCTCGGCACTCATGAAACGATCGCGGTCCAGGGTCTGCTCGACCTCCTCGACACTGCGTCCGCAATGCTGCGCATACAGCCGGGTGATGCGCTGCTTGGTGCGCTGCATTTCCTCGGCATGGATGAAGATGTCCGACGCCTGGCCCTGCACCCCGCCCAGCGGCTGATGCACATGCAGGCTGGCATTGGCCAACGCCGCACGGTGACCGGGCTCGCCGGCCATCAGCAGGAACGAACCCATAGACCGCGCGGTGCCCATGCACAGCGTATGCACCGGGGCCGAGATGTATTGCATGGTGTCGTACATCGCCAGGCCGCTGGAGATCACCCCACCCGGCGAGTTGATGTACAGATGGATCGGCTTCTCCGGGTTTTCCGATTCCAGGAACAGCAGCTGCGCGCAGACCAGCGCCGACACAGTGTCATCGACTTCACCGTTGAGAAAGATGATGCGCTCGCGCAGGAGCCGCGAGTAGATGTCATGGGAGCGCTCACCGCGCTCGCTGCGTTCCACCACCATCGGTATCAGCTGCATTCTGTCCCGCATGTGCCTGCTCCCTGTAGCGTTTGATCCAGGCGCCGCCTCAGGCCGCGCGCATCATGGTGCGATGATCGTCGTTGGCGGCCAACGGCAGCAACGCGCGCAGGTCGGTGAGCCGATGCACGATGGTCAGCACCGTCCCCCCACCGTCATCCGCGCGCAGCTGGAAACACACCAGGCTGTGCAGATGCGGAGGCTGCGCATCGCGCAGGCGGAACCCCAGCTCCCGCCCCTCCTCGCACAGGCAGGGCTGCGGATCGGCAAGATCGGCCGCCGGCAACCAGCGCTCACGAAGTGCCGGATCGAACAGTGCGCGCCAGACCCGTTCCGGTGGCGCTGGCAGCCACTGCTCCATCACCAACGCGGGAGTCGCTTCGTGCAGAACATCGTCCATCAGTCCATCTCCTTCAGCAGATCCTGCAAGGCATCCATCCGCGCGGGCCAGTAGGCCCGGTAGCGCTGCAGCCAGTTGCCGATGTGCGCCAGCCCGCGCGGATCGACCTGGTAGTGGACAAAGCGGCCTTGGCGCTGTTCGCTCACCAGCCCGGCATCGCGCAGCACCGCCAGGTGCTGGGACATCGCAGACTGGCTGATCGCCATGCCCTCGCGCAGCGCGCTGGCATGCTGCCCGCCCTCGGCCAGCTTTTCGAAGATGTGGCGGCGGGTGGGGTCGGCCAGCGCTTTGAAGAGGGCGTTCTCGATCATGACCAACACATTAGCAACCACTAATGTGTAGTGCAACTCCCGCATCGGCTGTGCTGCAATGACGGCTCCCCGGCATGGAGCTGTGCATGAAGACCCTTGGCCTGATCGGCGGCATGAGCTGGGAAAGCTCGGCGCAGTATTACCGGCTCATCAACGAGGACGTGCGGCAGCGCCTCGGTGGCGCACATTCGGCGCAGCTGCTGCTGTGGTCGGTGGATTTCGCCGGCATCAAGCAGCTGCAGCATGACGGCGACTGGAATGCGCTGGGCGACCATATGGCCGACGCTGCACGGCGCCTGCAGGCCGGTGGCGCCGATCTGCTGTTGATCTGCACCAACACCATGCACAAGCTGGCCGACCGCATCGAGGCGGTCTGCCCACTGCCGCTGCTGCATATCGCCGACCCCACCGCCCAGGCCATCGTGCAGGCAGGCGCACGCAAGGTGGGCCTGCTCGGTACCGCCTTCACCATGGAACAGGACTTCTACCGCGGCCGGCTGCAGGATCGCTTCGGATTGGAGGTGCTGGTTCCCGAAGCCGATGATCGTCGCAGCGTGCACGACATCATCTACCAGGAACTGATCGCCGGTGTGGTCAGCGAGCACTCACGACAGGTCTACGCCGGCGTGATCGCGAGACTGGTGGCGCGCGGTGCCGAAGCCATCATCCTGGGCTGTACCGAGATCATGCTGCTGGTACGACCGGAAGACAGCGCAGTGCCGCTGTTCGATACCACTGCACTGCACGCACGGGCTGCGGTGGACGCGGCGCTGGCGTGAATCGATGCGCGCCGGAGCGCGGAATCAGTCCGCGCCCTGCACTTCCAGCGCGGTGATGAGCCACTCGACCACCGCCTGTGAATCGCACAGGAAAAAGATGGCATCGCCGGAGCGCGCCTCGGTAAGCAGGCGATAGACCGTGATCGCCACCGCCGACTGGTTGGCGATGAACACTTCCGGGCTGCGCGGCCCCTCGCTGTGGCCGGCAACCGCGTGCAGCGCCTTGCGTGCGGCCACGGTGGCAGCCGGGTCCGCGCTGCGGGTCAGTTCCGGCCCGCGCAGGCCCCAGGCAATGAACACATGCTTGCCCTTGAACGTGGTGTCCAGGACCCGCACCTCGGCGCCGCCTGCGTCGGCCGAGCGATGAATGACGGTACTGCTGATCAACGCAACCCCCTGTGGTCGTCGTGGTCCGCGCATCCTCCTCCACGCGCCGGCCGCATGCCAGTGACAACAGCCACAGACTGTGCCGACCGGCGTGGGAGACATGTAAGAGGGTGTAAACCGATGCGATCGGATGTGCAGCGATGATACGGGATGTAAGCCTCTGCATGGGCCCGCGCGTACTACTAAACCGCCACTGAGCCATCTTCGGAACGAAGCGTTCCGGCAGCCCCGGACTGGGCCATTCTTGCCGCCCCGTCCCCACCGAGCCTGCACATGTCCCATCGCCTGCTGCTGACGATCACCGGCACCTCCCTTGCCCTGCTGCTGGCCGCCACCACCGTGGCCGCACAGGACTACGACACCGATCACATTCCGGCGCTGCGCTGCGAATCGCAGTTCAACAAGACCGCGCAATGCCCGATCGAAGGCCCCATGCGCCTGGCCAGGCAACTGTCGGTGACCCGGTGCGTGGAGAACCAGAACTGGGGCCAGAGCCGCCGCACGTTGTGGGTGACCGACGGCTGCCGCGCCGAGTTCGTCGCCGACGGCTATGGGCGCGGACGCTGGCCCGGCCGCGGCAGGGACCGTGACGATGATGGCGAGCGCCTGGTCTGCGAGTCCTACGAAAAGAAGGACAAGGAATGCCGTATCCGTGTGCGCCACGAGGTGCGCCTGATCAAGCAGAAGTCGGTGACGGCCTGCATCGAGGACCAGAACTGGGGCTGGGACCGCCGCGGCGTGTGGGTCAGCGACGGCTGCCGGGCCGAGTTCCGCGTGTATTGACTGCCGAGCACGCGCTGGCTGCGGCGGGTGCGGCTGCGCCTGCGGCAGAGCCGATAGACTGAGCCCTCCTGTCAGGAGCCCGACCATGTCCGCTGCGACTGCGCTGCGCCTCCGCGACGCGACGCCCGCCGATGCCACTGCTGCGGCACGCGATCGCACAGCGTGGACAGCGCAAGCTGTTCACCTCGACCAATGCCTCCAACATCGCCATGCAGCGCCTGCTCGTTGCATCGAGCTTCATCGACAGCGGCATCGTGCATGGACTGGATGACGGTGACCCGGAGCTGATCTACCGCTTTGCCGGCAGCTGATCGAGATACGCGGTCACCTTGGTGTCCAGCAGATCCATCAGCACGGGATCCATGCAGCGATAGTCGTCCGGGATATCCAGGCAATGCAGGTGCTTGTGTTCCAGCAGGCGCGCGTATGCGGCCTGCAGTCGATGCTGATGCTTGGCCTCCATCACGAAGATGACATCGGCCCAGCGGATGTCCGCCGGGCCGATGGGGCGTCGTGCATGCGGGCTGGTGCCGGCCGACAGCGCAGTGAAGCCGGGCCGCCGTCGCCACATGGCTTCGGCGGTTGGGCTGCGCAGCTGGTTGCGGCTACAGACGAACAGCAGGTTGATCATTCCTGTTCCTGCAATTGGCGGGCGCTGAGGACCGGATAGGTGAAGCCCAGCTGGCGTGCACGCGCGAGCTTGGCATCGCGCGTGTACAGCAGCTTCCAGTTCTTCTCGGGCTTGTAGCTGTAGGCGGTCGTGGCGCGGTCGCCACCACGGTTGCGCGCCTGGCTGCGACGCCAGGCACGGTTTCTTGCAGATTCCATGATGTGTTCTCGTGAGTACCGGGTTCAGCAGCCGCGGTAGTACGAGTGGCGCGCAGCATACACCGCACGCACAAAAAAGCCCACGCATCGCTGCGCAGGCTTCTTGATTCATCACAGTGGTCGGGACGGCCGGATTCGAACCGACGACCCTCTGCCCCCCAGGCAGATGCGCTACCAGGCTGCGCTACGCCCCGACTGATGCTGCGATGTGCCCGCCAGTGCGGCGGGCCGTGAAGTATAGCGGATTACGATGGAAATGGGATCAGCGGCGCAACAACTGCAGCACTTCTTCCAGCTCCATGCGCACCTGCTTGATGATCTGGTTGCTCAGCGCCGATTCCTCGCGGGCATCGGGACCGTCCAGACGCAGGCGTGCACCACCGATGGTGTAGCCCTGTTCGTACAGCAGGCTGCGGATCTGCCGCACCATCAGCACGTCGTGGCGCTGGTAGTAGCGGCGGTTGCCTCGGCGCTTGGCCGGCTCAAGGCTGGGAAACTCGGTTTCCCAGTAGCGCAGCACGTGCGGCTTGACGTCGCACAGCTCGCTGACCTCACCGATGGTGAAGTAGCGCTTGGCCGGGATCGGCGGTAGTTCGCGGTTACTGCCCGGATCCAGCATAAGCTTCCACCCTCTCCTTGAGCTTCTGGCCCGGACGGAAGGTGACCACCGTACGGGCGGAAATCGGAATTTCCTCGCCGGTCTTGGGGTTGCGACCCGGGCGCTGGTTCTTGCGCCGCAGATCGAAATTACCGAAGCCCGACAGCTTCACCTGACGTCCCTGTTCCAATGCTTCACGCAGCACATCGAAAAACGCGTCGACGAATTCCTTGGCTTCCCGCTTGTTCAGACCGACTTCGTCGAACAGCTTTTCCGCCATCTCCGCCTTGGTCAATGCCATTGCCTGCTACCCCCGAGTGCTGCCCGCTCAGCCGCGGATCCGGGCGTGATGTTCACGCTCGATGGCAGTGACCGCCTCGGCCACCACCGCATCCACGTCGCGGTCCGTCAGAGTGCGCGACTTGTCCTGCAAAATCAAGCCCATAGCGAGACTCTTGAATCCCGGCTCGACGCCCTGGCCGACGTAGCGGTCGAACAGGTTCAGGTCGCGCAGCAGCGGGCCAGCGGCCTGGCGGACGGTGGCCGCGAGATCGGCCCAGGCCACCTGTTCAGGCACCAGGAATGCCAGGTCGCGACGCACTGCCGGGAAGCGCGACAGTTCGCCGGCACGCGGCAGGCGGCGGGCGGTCAGCGGCTCCAGGTCCAGTTCGAAGGCATAGACGTCGGCTTCGATGTCCATTGCCTTGGCCAGACGCGGGTGGATCTGGCCGATCCAGCCGATCGCCACGCCATCGCGGAACACCTCGGCCGAACGGGCCGGGTGGCCGTAGGGGCGGGCCGACGGGCGGAACTCCAGTACCGCACCACTGGCAGCCGCCAGCGATTCCAGATCGCCCTTCAGGTCATGGAAATCGACCTTGCGGGCCGGCAGGCCCCACTGCAGTGCCTGTGCATCACCACAGACCGCAGCGGCCACGCGCGGGGTTTCCAGCGGCGCCGGCCGGCCGTCGCCGGCCTGCTGGGCGAACACGCGGCCCAGTTCGAACAGGCGCACGCGGCCGATCTGGCGGGCGGCGTTGCGGCCCAACGTGGCGACCAGGCCTGGCAGCAGCGACGGGCGCATCACCGCCAGTTCGGCCGACAGCGGGTTGGCCAGCGGTACCAGGCCGTCGCGCAGCTGCCACTGGCTCAGCAGCGCATCGTCGACGAAAGCGAAATTGACGGTTTCCTGCTGGTCACGGGCGATCAGCTGGCGGCGCACGCTCAGCGCGTCCAGCTGGGTCTCGCTCGGCATCGCCACGCGCGAGGCGCCGCCCGGCAGCGTGGTCGGGATCTGCTCGTAACCGTGGATGCGGGCCAGCTCTTCGATCAGGTCTTCTTCGATGGCGATGTCGAAGCGGCGGCTCGGCGCCGTGACCTGCCAGCCGTCGGCGGTGGCAACCACGTCCATGCCCAGCGCGCGCAGGATGCGCTCGACTTCCGCATCTTCGATGGTGATGCCGAGCACGCGGGTGATGCGGGCGCGGCGCAGCACGATGGTTGCCGGCTGCGGCAGATCGGCCTCACGCACGGCCTCGGTGACCGGCGCCGGGGTGCCGCCGGCCAGGTCCAGCACCAGGCGGGTGGCGTACTCGATGGCGGTACGCGGCAGTGCCGGGTCGACACCGCGCTCGAAGCGGTGGCCGGCATCCGTGTGCAAGCCCAGCTTGCGGCCACGGCCCATGATCGCGGCTGGCGCGAAATGCGCGGCCTCCAGGAACACGGCAGTGGTGGCATCGGTGACACGGGTGTCGAAACCGCCCATCAGGCCGGCCAGGCCGACCGCACGATCGGCGTCGGTCACGACCAGGAAGCTGTCGTCCAGCGCGGCATCGCGGCCGTCCAGCAGCTTCAGGCTTTCACCTGTGCGCGAGCGGCGCACGGCGATGCTGCCCTGCAGGGTGCCCAGGTCGTACGCGTGCATCGGCTGGCCGAGCTCGAGCATCACGTACTGGGTGATGTCGACCAGCAGCGAGACCGGGCGCACGCCACTGCGGCGCAGGCGCTCGGCCATCCACAGCGGGGTCTCGGCGGCGGCGTTGACACCTTCGATGACGCGGCCCAGGTAACGCGGTGCTTCGGCGCCGGCGTCGAGCTGGATGGCCAGCTCACGGCTGCCGATGGCGGGAATCGTCTCGGTGGTGAAATCCAGCACGTCGCTGCGGGTGGCGGCGGCGACGTCGTAGGCGATACCGCGCAGGCTGAAGCAGTCGGCGCGGTTCGGGGTCAGCTTGATCTCGATGCTGGCGTCCGGCAGGCCCAGGTAATCGACCAGAGCCTGGCCGACCGGTGCGTCATCCGGCAGCTCCAGCAGGCCGGAGGCATCGTTGTCCAGGCCCAGCTCCTTGGCCGAGCACAGCATGCCGTTGGACTCGACACCGCGCAGCTTGGCCGGCTTGATCTTCAGCTCGCCAATCTGCGCGCCGACCATCGCCAGCGGCGCAACCAGGCCCGGACGTGCGTTCGGTGCGCCGCACACGATCTGCAGCAGCTCGCCCTGCCCGGCATCGACCTTGCACACCTGCAGGCGGTCGGCTTCCGGATGGCGTACGGCGTCGACGATGCGCGCCACGACCACGTGCTCGAGGCCTTCGCCCAGCGCGGTCACTTCTTCCACTTCCAGGCCGATGGCGGTCAGCACCGCACTCAGTTCATCGCGCGAAGCGCGGGTCGGGACGTGGCTGCGCAGCCAGTTTTCGGAGAATTTCATGGTGTCACCCTGGTGGGCCCGGCGCATGCGCCTGGGCCTGCGAATTTAGAAGCAGTCGAGCAAGCTCGACTCTACGGACCGGCGCTTACGCGAACTGCTTGAGGAAGCGCACATCGTTCTCGAAGAACGCGCGCAGATCGTTGACGCCGTAACGCAACATCGCAAAGCGCTCCACGCCCATGCCGAAGGCGAAGCCGGTGTAGCGCTCCGGATCGATGCCGACGTTGCGCAGCACGTTCGGATGGACCATGCCGCAGCCGAGCACTTCCAGCCAGCGGGTGCTGCCATCGGGCTGCTGCCAGGCGATGTCCACTTCCGCACCCGGTTCAACGAACGGGAAGTAGCTGGGGCGGAAGCGCATCTCGAAGTCGCGCTCGAAGAAGGCGCGCACGAACTCGGCCAGCGTGCCCTTCAGGTCGGCGAAGGTCGAATGCTCGTCCACCAGCAGGCCTTCCACCTGGTGGAACATCGGCGAATGGGTCTGGTCGCTGTCGCTGCGGTACACCTTGCCGGCGGCGATCATGCGCAGCGGCGGCGCGTGGTCGCCCATGTAGCGCACCTGCACACCGGAGGTATGCGTGCGCAGCAGGCGGCCGTCACCGAAGTAGAAGGTGTCGTGCATGGCGCGCGCCGGGTGGTGCGGCGGGAAGTTCAGCGCCTCGAAGTTGTGCCAGTCATCCTCGATCTCCGGCCCTTCCGACAGCTCGTAGCCCAGCCGGCCGAAGATGCCGGTGATGCGCTCCAGGGTGCGGGTGATCGGATGCAGGCCGGCGCGGTCGCCATTGCGGCCCGGCAGGGTGATGTCGATGGCTTCGGCGGCCAGGCGCGCATCCAGTGCCGCGTCTTCCAGCAGCGCCCTGCGCTCGCCCAGCGCGCGGGTCAGCGCGTCGCGGGCCTGGTTGATCGCTTCACCGGCGGCCTTGCGCTCGTCGGCCGGCAAGGCGCCGAGCTGCTTGAGCTGCGAGGTGATGCTGCCACTCTTGCCAAGCAGGGCCACCCGCAGCTGTTCCAGCACGTCGGGGCTCTGTGCGGCGGCCACATCGGCCAGCGCCTGGGTGGTGAGGGATTGGATGTCGCTCATGGGGGGCCGGAACTCCAGTCGATCTGCCATCGCGATGCGCGAAGGGCCGACCCCTGTCGCCACCGCCGTCCCCGCGCTGCCGTCATGGCCTCGCCGGGACCCAAAAAAGAATGGGGAAGGACTTACGCCCTTCCCCATGCATTGCCTTGACCTGACACCGTTCCGAGTGAACGGTTACGGCATCGGGAAGGACTTATGCCGCCAGCGCGCCCTTGGCCTTTTCGGCCAGCGCGGTAAAGCCGGCTGCGTCGTGCACGGCGATGTCAGCCAGGACCTTGCGATCCAGGGTGATGCCGGCCTTCAGCAGACCATTCATGAAGCGGCTGTAGCTCAGGCCGTTGATGCGGGCAGCCGCATTGATACGGGTGATCCACAGCGAACGGAAGTTGCGCTTCTTCTGCTTACGGCCGATGTAGGCGTACTGCTGTGCCTTGATGACCGCCTGCTTGGCAACGCGGAAGACCTTGCGACGGGCGTTGTAATAGCCCTTGGCGAGATCCAGAATCTTCTTGTGGCGGCGACGCGCCTGTACGCCACGCTTAACTCGTGCCATTTTTCAGTTCCTCAGAGGTAAGGGAGCATGCGGTCCAGACGGCCTGCGTCTTCTGCACGGACATGGCCCGTCTGACGCAGATTACGCTTACGCTTGGTCGCTTTCTTCGTGAGGATGTGACTACGGTTGGCGTGGCCGCACTTGTACTTGCCCGAGGCGGTCTTGCGGAAACGCTTGGCCGCTGCCCGGTTGGTCTTGATCTTGGGCATTGCAATGTCCTTGATGGGATATGACCCTGGTTTCTGACTGATCTGGCGGCGGCCTGGGCCGCTCTTTCCGTCCTGCCATGATCGGCGTACGACCCGTCCTGGGTGGGTCGAGCCGGGCATGATACAGGCAAAACCGCCCTGCCACCAGCCCCTGCAACCCTTTCGCCGGCAATTCACCGGCTTCCTGCAAAAGCAAAGGGACGCCCATGGCGTCCCTCTACCCTGAACCATTCAGCCAGGCGCCCCGGAAGGCGGCCCGTCAGGCCTCAGGTCTTCTTCTTCGGCGCGATCATCATGACCATCTGACGCCCTTCCAGGCGCGGACGGGATTCAATGACGATGTCCTCGCCCAGATCGGTCTCGATCCGGTTGGCCATTTCGCGGCCCAGTTCCTGGTGGCTCATTTCACGGCCACGGAAACGGATGTTGACCTTGATCTTGTCACCATCCTCGAGGAACCCGCGCATCTTGCGCAGCTTGATCTGGTAGTCGCCCTCGTCCGTGACCGGACGGAACTTCACTTCCTTGATCTCGACCTGCTTGGTCTTCTTCTTGGCCTCGCTGGCCTTCTTCTGCGCTTCGAACTTGAACTTGCCGAAGTCCATGATCTTGCAGACCGGCGGATCGGCCTGCGGCTGGATTTCGACCAGGTCCAGGCCTTCATCTTCGGCCATGGACAGCGCTTCGTCGCGCGACAACACGCCGATCATTTCTCCGTCACTGCCGATCACGCGGACGCGCGGCACACGGATTTCCTGATTCTTGCGGTTCTGTTTGTTGTCAGGGGTGCTGATATTACGTTCTCCCAAGGGTATCGAACCGGTCCGGGTGCCTGTGCCCCCGGACCGGACCTTTGCTTACGCGCCCTCGGCCTGGAGCCGCTCGATGAAGGCCTGCAGGCTCATGCTGCCCAGGTCTTCGCCAGAACGCGTACGCACCGCCACAGCCCCATTTTCCTTCTCGCGGTCACCAATGACCAGCAGGTAGGGCACGCGCTGCAACGTATGCTCGCGGATTTTATAGCCGATCTTCTCGTTACGCAAATCCGAGCTGACGCGGAAGCCTTGCTCCGCAAGGGTTTTGGTCACGCCCGAGACGTACTCGGCCTGAGCGTCGGTGATGTTGGCCACCACCACCTGGGTCGGCGCCAGCCAGGTCGGGAACTGGCCGGCATGGTGCTCGATCAGGATGCCCAGGAAGCGCTCCATCGAGCCCACGATGGCGCGATGCAGCATGACCGGGTGCTTCTTCTGGCTGTTCTCGTCCACGTACTCGGCGCCCAGACGGCCCGGCATCATGAAGTCGACCTGCATCGTGCCCAGCTGCCAGGTACGGCCGATCGCGTCCTTCAGGTGGTACTCGATCTTCGGGCCGTAGAAGGCGCCCTCGCCCGGCAGCTCCTGCCACTCCACCCCGTTGCTGGACAGCGCCGAGCGCAACGCGCCCTCGGCCTTGTCCCAGGTGGCGTCATCGCCCAGGCGCGATTCCGGACGCAGCGCGATCTTGACCTGGATCTCATCGAAGCCGAAGTGCTGGTAGACCGCCAGCGCCTGCTGGTGGAACGCGGTCACTTCCGCCTCGACCTGGTTTTCGGTGCAGAACACGTGGCCGTCGTCCTGGGTGAAACCACGCACGCGCAGGATGCCGTGCAGCGCGCCGGACGGCTCGTTGCGGTGGCAGGCACCGAACTCACCATAGCGGATCGGCAGGTCGCGGTAGCTGTGCAGGCCCTGGTTGAACACCTGCACGTGGCCCGGGCAGTTCATCGGCTTGAGCGCGTAGGTGCGCTTCTCCGATTCGGTGAAGAACATCGCGTCCTGGTAGTTGTCCCAGTGGCCGGATTTCTGCCACAGGCTCACGTCCAGGATCTGCGGGCAGCGCACTTCGCCGTAGCCGGTCTTGCGGTACACCTTGCGCATGTACTGCTCGACCACCTGCCACAGTGCCCAGCCCTTCGGGTGCCAGAACACCAGGCCCGGCGCTTCTTCCTGCAGGTGGAACAGGTCCTGCTGCTTGCCGATGCGGCGGTGGTCGCGCATCTCGGCTTCTTCGATGCGCTTGATGTACGCCTCGAGCTGCTTCTTGTCGGCCCAGGCGGTGCCGTAGATGCGCTGCAGCTGCTCGTTCTGCGCGTCACCGCGCCAGTAGGCGCCGGAGATGCGGGTCAGCTTGAAAGCCTTCAGGAAGCGCGTGTTCGGCACGTGCGGGCCGCGGCACATGTCCACGTATTCCTGGTGGTAATACATGCCCATCGCCTGGATGTCGTCGGACATGTCCTCGATCAGGCGCAGCTTGTAGTCCTCGCCACGGGTCTTGAAGATCTCGATCACTTCGGCGCGCGGCGTCACCTTCTTGATGACGTCGTAGTCCTGGGCGATCAGTTCACCCATGCGCTTCTCGATCGCGGCCATGTCGTCCGGGGTGAACGGGCGCTCGGAGTAGATGTCGTAGTAGAAGCCCTCGGCGATCACCGGGCCGATCACCATCTTCACGTCCGGGTACAGCTGCTTGACGGCGTGGCCGACCAGGTGGGCGCAGGAGTGGCGGATGATCTCAACGCCCTCCTCGTCCTTGGCGGTGATGATGCGCAGGCTGGCATCGTGGTCGATGACGTCGCTGGCATCGACCAGCACGCCATCCACGGCACCGGCGATGGTGGCCTTGGCCAGGCCGGCGCCGATCGACTGGGCGACCTCCATGACGCTGACGGGATTTTCGAATTCGCGGCGGCTGCCGTCGGGAAGAGTAATGTTGATCATCGCAGTGGCTTCGTGCGGGGCCCGCTGGGCGGGCTGGAAAGCGTTCCCGGGGCGGCGCCCGGGCAATAAAAAAGCGCCGCGAGGGCGCCTGGAACACAGGGCCTTCGGGGGCAGGTCAACAGTGGGCGGTGGTAGTGCTCATGTCGCACGCTCGGCCGGCGCTGGGCGCGGGCCACCTTGTTCCAGTCAGGGTTCTGCGATGATCTTAAACCAGCCCGGCGGAAAGCCCAAGGGCTACCGTACGGTCCGCTGAATGGGTCTCGCTGGCGGCGTGAAATTGCAATGATTACCATGTCGGCGCAGGCCGCCCTGTGCCAGCCTGCCCGCTTTCCCCCAGGACCCCGTGATGCGCCACCCGCTCCGACCGGCTCCCGCCGGCCCCGCCCGTGCCCCGCGTTCGCCGGCCCGCTGCCACGCTGGCCGCCCGCGATGATCACCGTCGGCCTTTCCACGCTCGGCTTCTGCAGCCTGGGCATGCTGGCGGCGATGTTCTCGGCGCTGGCCTTCTATGCCGCCTCGCCACACTGCCGCTGGCCGCGCCTGCGCCGTGCCGGCCGCCTTGGCCGCCAGATCGGCCTGGTCGCCGCTGCCGCCGCGCTGTGGCTGTGGATGGCCGAGCTTGGTTTTGCCGCCGGCCTGGTGGCGATGCTGTGCACCTGGATGCTGGCCGCCATGCTGCTGCCGGCGCTGGCGGCCTGGCACCGCCCCGGCACGGAGTCGCCGTGATGTGGCCGCGCGCCTTCGCCGGCATCGTGGTCGGCTTCCTCCTGGCCGCCGCCGTCACCGGCCTGCTGGCGTGGCTGCCGCCCGGCCCGTGGCAACGGGCGCTGGTGCCGACCCTCATCGCCTTCATCCCGCTATGGATGCTGGCCGCCCTGTGGGCGTTCAGTTTCCGCAGCGCGCTGCGCGCCGGTCTGGTGCTGGCCGGCAGCGCCGCCGCCGGCTTTGCCGTGCTCGGGCTGCTGCGCCTGACCGGCGCGGTGCAATGAGACCTTTCCCATGAAGTTCAGTTCGCAGACGCTGCGCACGTTCACCACCCTGCACACCTGGGTCGGCCTGGTTGCCGGCTTCGGCCTGTTCGTGGCCTTCTACGCGGGTGCGCTGACCCTGTTCCACCACGACCTGCCGCTGTGGCAGACGCCCGGTGCAGCCACCGCACTCCCCGCCGGCCTGGACGACGCGCAGTACCTGCTGGAAGACGTGCTTGCCGCGCATCCGGAAGCGCGCCGCCACGTCGGCATGACCTTCCCCGGCACCGAACACCCGCAGCCACTGGCCTACTGGCAGGCCGATGACGGCAGCTGGCGCTACGCCTGGCCGGGACAGATCGCCGGCAGCCCGACGCCGCCACAGACCGGGCTGGCCGAACTGGTCAACGAGCTGCATTACAGCCTCGGCCTGCCGGTGGCCGGCATCTACGTGATGGGCATCGTCAGCCTGCTGTATGGCATGGCGCTGCTCAGCGGCCTGGTGATCCACCTGCCAAAGCTGTTCGGTGATCTGTTCGCACTGCGTCCGGGCCGCAACCTGAAACAACTGTGGCAGGACGCGCACAACGTGATCGGCGTGCTCAGCCTGCCCTTCCACCTGATGTTCGCGGTGACCGGCGCCCTGCTCTGCCTAGTGTTCGTGCAGATGGCCCTGCTCAACCCGCTGATCTACGACGGCAAGGCCCTGCAGGCGGTACCGACCGCAATGGACACCGCGCCTGTGCGCGACGCCAGCGGCATCCCGGCACCGCCGGGCAGCCTGCGCGTGCTGCATGCACGCGCGCTTGAAGTGGCCCGCGCACAGGGCGTGGCCAATTTCGAACCGGCCTACCTGAAGCTGGCCAACGCCGGCGATGCCAACGCCACCATCGAGATCACCGGCGAATCCACCGGAACGCTCGGCCCGCTCGGCGCGGTGGCACTGGACGTGGCCACCGGCAACGTCCTGGCCTCGCAGCTGCCCGGCCAGCGCGACGCCAACCACGCCACGCTAAGCGCGGCCTATGCCCTGCACTTCGGCGAGTTCGGCAACGGTGTGGTGGTCTGGCTGTACTTCCTGCTCGGCCTTGGCGGTGCCTTCCTGTTCTACTCCGGCAACCTGTTGTGGATCGAATCGCGGCGCAAGCGTCGCCAGCCACAGCAACCGCGTGCCGGGGTGAACATGGCACGGGCCACGGTCGGCGTCTGCATCGGGCTGTGCGTTGCGATTTCGGTGGCGTTCGTCACCGCACTGGTGCTGGAGCGGCTGGCACCGTCCGCGGTCGACCACGGCATCCGCTGGGCCTGCTTCGGCAGCTGGGCGGCCTGTGCGCTGTGGGCCGCGCTGCGACGCCCGGCGCAGGCGGCACGCGAACTGCTGTGGGCGGCGGCGATCAGTACCGCACTGGTGCCGATCCTGCATGGCGCGCTCAATGGTGACTGGCTGTGGCGTGCGGCTGCGCGTGGCCACTGGCCGCTGTTCTGGGTCGATGCCATCGCGCTGGCCATGGCCTTCGGCTTCGCCCGCCTGGCAGTGGCCAGCCAACGCCGCGCCCGCAACGGCGATCCCAACAGCGTCTGGGCCAACTGAGCCGTCGCCGGGCATGACCCGGCGCTACCGAAGGTCCGCCGGATCCGGGTAACGACTCACTTCGATCAGGTTGCCATCCGGGTCGCGGAAGTACACCGATTCGATCAGCCCCAGCGCGCCAGTACGTGCCACCGGCCCCTCCTCCACTGCAACGGACTGCGCCTGCAGGTGGGCCAGCACATCGGTCGTCGCCGTGCGCGTGACCAGGCACAGATCGGCGCTGCCCGGCATGGGCCGCAGCGCATGCGGTTGCAGCGGGGCGCTGGCCGGATGCAGGTTGATCTTCTGCTGGCCGAACTGCAGTGCGGTACGGCCCGCGCCGAAGTGCACGACCTGCATGCCGAGCACGCGCTGGTAGAAATCACAGCTGCGGTCGATGTCGGCAACGGTGAGGACCAGATGGTCCAGGCGTTCGAGATGGATCATGCCCGCAGCGTAGCGCTGCGGGCATGGACATGCTGTGCGGGGTCGGGCCGATGGCGTTGCGGCGTTGCGCCGGACATCGCCTGATGCAGCTCAATCGCCGATGCGTGCCTTCTGCCAGGGGCCCAGCATGGCGTTGAGCAGGCCGGCCTGTTCGTCGTCGCCGGTCAGCTCCCACATGAAGACGCCGGCCAGGCCCTGCTCACGGGCGAACTGCGCACGCAGGCCGATCGAGCGCGGGTCTTCATAGCTGATGAAAACCTTCTGCTCGGCGTTGTACAGCCACGGGCTCTGCGCCTGTGGTTGCCAGTGCTTCGTCCAGCCCGGCTGGTCGAGATAACGCGCCTTGATCACCCGCCAATCGCCGGCATCGGCCGGTGCGCTGTAGGCCTGATACAGACCGTCCGGTGCATCGCCGGTGACCTTGAAGCCGCGCCCGTAGAACGGCACGCCCAGCACCAGCTTGTCGGCCGGCACACCATGCTCGCGGTAGTACTGCACTGCGCCGGCGACGTTGTTCCAGCGCCGCAGTTCCGGCGCCAGCGGATCAGCCGGCACTTCATGCAGGGGCGCATTGAAGGTCGACACCGATGAGAAGCCGGTACCCATGTCGTAGCTCATCAGGTTGATGAAATCGAACACCTTGGCCAGCGCCGGCAGGTCATAGCTTGCGGCTGGATCGTAGGGGCCATCGGTCTGCAGGCGACCGGCGGCCAGTGCGGCGGTCAACAGCATCGGCTGCCCCGCCTTGCGGCCATGCGCATCAAGGGCCACGCGGAACGCCTGCGCGAGCCGGGTCAGATTGGCGCGGTCCTGCGGGCGGTGTGCCAGCTCCTTCGGTCCGCCACTGACCGGGAACTCCCAGTCGATGTCCACGCCATCGAAACTGCCAGCATGACGATCGAAGAACAGCGCCATGCATGAGTCGACCAGGCGCTTGCGGCTGCCCTCGGTCAGCGCTGCATCGGAGAATCCACCTGCGCCCCAGCCACCGATCGAAATCAACGTGCGCAGATGCGGGTGCGCCTTCTTCAGCTCGGCCAGCGCCGCGAAGTTCTTCGGCGCTTCCGCACCGATCGTGCAGCGCCCGTCCTCGATGGTGGAGAACGCGTAGAACAGGTGGGTGAGGCGCTCGGCCGGAATGCTCGACACCGGGTAGCGCTCGGCCGAACCACCGGGGTAGTAGGCACCGAAGATCGGCGGCTGCGCGGGTGCCGCATGCACGGCAATGGGCAAGGCACCGGCAATCAGCACGGCAAGGGCAGCCACGGTCTGGCGGAACATGGGATCTCCCGGTTCGAAGGCGCAGCCACGTTAGCAAACGGATGGGGCTGTGGGACGGTTGTCGTGGCATGTCGTCCAGTGGACAAGTGCATCCCGCCGGATGACGACAACGCGCCAGTCATGCAACGACCCTCATGCACTGCAGCAGGACACACGCCGACGCCGCCTTCGCGGGCTCGCGCATCGGCTAAGGTAGCCGCGGACCTTCAACCGCGCATGGACATGAGCACCGACCACGACAACCTCGACGACGGCGACCTGCTGGACGACGAAACCCTCGACGAATGCCAGGCCCTGGAGGCACGCGCCTACGGCGCCTTCCGCGAAGGCGACCTGCGACAGGCGGTGGCGCTGTTCGGCGAGCTGATCGCACTCGCCCCCGAAGTGCCGTACCTGCATTACATGCGCGGATTGGCGCACAAGTATCTGCGCGACTGGGCTGCCTCACTGCAGGACAACCTGCAATCGGAGCAGCTGCGTGGGGAATTCGATGTCGCCACTGCCTGGAATGCCGGCATCGCCGCCACCGGCATGGCGGACTGGGCCGAAGCACGACGCCAGTGGACCCGCTGTGGCATCACCCTGCCCGAAGGCGAGGGCCCGATCGAGGGCCACTTCGGCGTGGCCTGCGTGCGCCTGGCGCCATGGTCCGACGCCGAGGTGGTGTACATGAGCCGCATTGATCCGGTGCGTGCACGCATCGACAACGTACCGCTGCCCGAAAGCGGCTTCCGCTTCGGCGACATCGTGCTGCACGACGGCGCATCAACCGGCCATCGCACCTACGGCGAGCGCCAGGTGCCGGTGTTCAATGCCATGCAGCGCCTGCAGGCATCGGACATGGCGACCTTCACCGTATTCGTGCAGTGCGATTCGGCCGATGACATCGCTGCCCTGGAAGCCATCACCCTGCCCGGCATCGGCATGGTCGAGGACTGGACGGCCACCGTGCGCCGGCTGTGCCGCCGCTGCAGCTACGGCACGCCGCACCAGCATGGTGATGAGGCGCCAGATGAAGACCAATGGAGACGCGAACGTGACCTCGGCGTGGCCGCACAGGGCCGGGCTGCGGTGGAAAAGCTCATGGCGGTGTGGGTCGCTGCAGCCCCCGGCCGGGTGCTGGAGGCCATCGAACAGCGCGAGCACCTGATGAGCGACCCGAAGCCAGGCCAGGTCTGGTGGCTGGGGGAGGACGAAGAAGACGCGTAAGTGCAAGGACCAACGGTCCTCATCCACAGGATTCCAGGCAAAGAAAAAGCGGGCCGAAGCCCGCTTTTTCATTTCAGCGATTCCAGGAGCGTGTCAACCAAGGTTGACACCTACCGTAATCGACCGGAGGTCGATTACTCGGCGCTGACGGCGTCGCCTTCTTCCACGGCCTTCATCGACAGGCGGATACGGCCCTGCTTGTCGACTTCCAGCACCTTGACCTTGACCACATCGCCTTCCTTCAGCACGTCGCCGACCTTCTCGACGCGATCGCTGGAGATCTGCGACACGTGGACCAGACCGTCCTTGCCCGGCAGGATCGTGACGAACGCACCGAAGTCCATGATCTTGGCGACCTTGCCTTCGTAGATGCGGCCCGGCTCGACGTCCGAGGTGATCTGCTCGATGCGGGCCTTGGCGGCCTGGGCAGCGATGGCATTGACCGAAGCGATGACGATGGTGCCGTCATCCTGGATGTCGATCTGGGTGCCGGTTTCCTTGGTGATGGCCTGGATGGTCGAGCCACCCTTGCCGATCACTTCGCGGATCTTGTCCGGGTGGATCTTGATGGTCAGCAGGCGCGGCGCGTAGTCCGACAGCTCTTCACGCGGAGCGGTCAGGCCGTGGGCCATTTCGCCCAGGATGTGCAGACGGCCAGCCTTGGCCTGCTGCAGGGCCTGCTTCATGATCTCTTCGGTGATGCCTTCGATCTTGATGTCCATCTGCAGGGCGGAGATGCCCTCAGCGGTACCGGCCACCTTGAAGTCCATGTCGCCCAGGTGATCTTCGTCACCCAGGATGTCGGACAGGACGACGAAGCGCTCGCCTTCCTTGACCAGACCCATGGCGATACCGGCAACCGGCGCCTTCACCGGCACGCCGGCGTCCATCAGGGCCAGCGACGAACCGCAGACCGATGCCATCGACGAGGAACCGTTCGACTCGGTGATTTCCGAGACGACGCGGATGGTGTACGGGAAGGCTTCCAGCGACGGCATGACAGCCAGCACGCCGCGCTTGGCCAGGCGACCGTGGCCGATTTCGCGGCGCTTCGGGCCCATCATGCGGCCGCACTCACCCACCGAGAACGGAGGGAAGTTGTAGTGGAACAGGAAGTTTTCCTTGTACTCACCGGCAACGGCATCGATGACCTGGCCATCACGGGCGGTGCCCAGGGTGATGGTCACGATGGCCTGGGTTTCGCCGCGGGTGAACAGCGAGGAACCGTGGGTACGCGGCAGCACGCCGGTCTTCACGGCGATCGGGCGGACGGTGTCCAGCGCACGGCCGTCGATACGGACCTTGGTGTCCAGCACCGAGTCACGCATGGTGCGGTATTCCAGCTCGCCGAATTCCTTCGACAGCTCGGCCGGGTTCCAGCCTTCAGCGGCAACGCGGCCAGCCAGGGTTTCGACCACGTCCTTCTTGATCGCCGAGATGGCGTCGCGGCGCTGCAGCTTGTCGCGCACCTGGAAGGCTTCGCCCAGGCGCGGGCCGATGGCTTCCTTCAGGGCGGAGATCAGCGCGTCGTTCTTGGCCGGGGCTTCCCAGGTCGACGGCTTGGTGCCGGCTTCGACGGTCAGCTCGTTGATCGCGTTGATGACCTTCTGCATTTCGCGGTGACCGAAGGTCACGGCGCCCAGCATCACTTCTTCGGACAGCAGCGCGGCTTCGGATTCGACCATCAGCACGGCGTTGGAGGTACCGGCGACAACCAGTTCCAGCTGCGAGTCAGCCAGTTCGCTGACGGTCGGGTTCAGGATGTACTCGCCGTTCTTGTAGCCGACCTTGGCAGCGCCGATCGGACCCATGAACGGGGTGCCGGCCAGGGCCAGGGCAGCCGAGGCGCCGATCAGGGCCGGGATGTCACCGTCCACGTCCGGGTTCAGCGACATGACCGTGGCGATGATCTGCACTTCGTTCTTGTAGTCTTCCGGGAACAGCGGACGGATCGGACGGTCGATCAGGCGCGAGATCAGGGTTTCCTTCTCGGTCGCACGGCCTTCACGCTTGAAGAAACCACCCGGGATACGGCCGCCGGCGTAGAACTTTTCCTGATAATCGACGGTCAGCGGGAAGAAGTCCTGGCCTTCGCGCGCGCTCTTGGCGGCGACGGCGGTGACCAGCAGTACGGTGTCGTCCATCTTGACGATGACGGCGCCGCTGGCCTGACGGGCGACTTCGCCGGTCTCAAGCGTGACGGTGTGCTTGCCGTACTGGAAGGTTTTGGTGATTTTTGCCACGGAGGGTGTCCTTGGGGATGCTGTCTGCGAATTTGGACCGTCGGCGACCCTTGCCGCCAGCGGGTGGCCGGATCGTTCCGGCCTGAATCGGGGATTGCGGTGCTACAAAACAAAACCGCGGCGCATCGCTGCGCCGCGGGGGATTCGTTGCTTAGCGACGCAGGCCAAGCTTCTCGATCAGGGCCTTGTAACGCTCGACGTCCTTCTTCTTCAGGTAGTCGAGCAGGCTGCGACGGCGGTTGACCATCTGCAGCAGGCCGCGGCGGCTGTGGTGGTCCTTCTTGTGGGTCTTGAAGTGGCCGGTCAGCAGTTCGATGCGGGCGGTCAGCAGTGCAACCTGGACTTCCGGGGAGCCGGTGTCAGCCGAGCTGCGCTTGTTGTCTTCAATGACCTTCTGGGTGTCGATCGACATTTCTTTTTTCTCTGTGATGCGTGGCCGGCAGGAACGCGCTTCGCGCACCGCCAGGCTCGCCATGGACTACGAGGATGAAACCTGCGCGAGGCAGGCTGCCGGAAAACGGCCGCGAAATTGTAACGGTCGGGGGCTTCCGGGACAAGGACCGGGGCTGAACCGCCCGGCCCAGGTCAGAGGTTGAAACGACGCTGCGGGGCCAGCAGGCCACTGTCATCGACCTGGCCCAGGCCCTGGACAGCATCGTCCGGGCCAAACACGGCCACCAGGCCATGCGGCCAGGACAGGTCGCGCTGGCGCTGGCCGACGCAGAAGCGGTGGGCCTGGTCGGCATCTAGGTCGACCCGCGGGTATTCAGCCAGGCCGGCCGCCAGCGGCAGCAGCAGCGCGTCCATCCCGGCCTCGTCGCCTGCCTCGACCATCGCCCGCAGCTGGTCCAGGGTAACCATCGCCGGTTCACGGAACGGCTCGACCCACAGCCGGCGCAACGCGCTGATGTGGGCACCGCAGCCCAGCGCCTCGCCCAGGTCGCGGGCCAGGCTGCGGATGTAGGTACCGGAGCCGCAGGTCACGCGCAGCCGCAGCCGTTCCGGCTGCTGCTCCAGTACCTCGATGGCATGCACCTGCACCTCGCGTTCCGGCGCTTCGATGACGTCACCGCGGCGGGCCTTCACATACAGCGGCTCCCCACCCTGCTTCAGCGCCGAATAGATCGGGGCACGCTGGCGGATGTTGCCGGTCAGCGGCACCAGCGCCGCCTGCAGGGCCTCGGCACTGATCGCCGGCACCGCGCGCTGCAGCAGCACCTGGCCTTCGGAGTCATCGGTGTCGGTGGTCTGGCCCAGCATGATCTCGGCGTCGTAGGCCTTGGCCGAGCCGAGCAACAGTCCGGCAATCTTGGTCGCCTCGCCGAAGCACAGCGGCAGCAGGCCGGTGGCCAGCGGATCGAGGCTGCCGGTATGGCCACCCTTTTCGGCACGGAACAGGCGACGGGCCACCTGCAGGGCGGCGTTGGAGCTCATGCCGGTCGACTTGTCGAGCAGCAGGATGCCATCCAGGCGGCGGAACTGAATTCGGGTCATGACAGGATTTTGTAGAGTCGAGCCATGCTCGACTGCTGCAGCGCGGTCTGCATCAGACATCACGCAGCCGGAATGCAACAACGCCGGGCATGCCCGGCGTCGCGCGGTTATTCTTCGTCGCTCTCGCGACGCTTCTCAGCGGCCAACGTATCAGGCAGATCGCGCAGGATGTTGTCGATGTGCTCACCACGGTCGACCGAGTCGTCGTAGTGGAAATGCAGCTCCGGCACGTGGCGCAGCTTCATCGCACGGGCCAGGTCCATGCGCAGGCGGTAGCCCAGTTCCTTCAGGCCGGCCACGGCTTCAGCCGAACGTTCCGGCATCAGCGCGGTGACAAATACCTTGGCATGGGCCATGTCGCGGGTGATTTCCACGTCGGACACGCTCACCGAGGGCAACCCGTGCTCGCGCACAGCGTTGTGCACCAGGGTGCCGAGTTCACGGCGCAGCTGGGCGGAGACACGGTCGGTTCGATGGAAAGTCTTGGGCACGAGGAGCTCTTGGTTCAGTTGTCGCCCGGCCAACGGTCGGGCACTACTCTTGATTCAATGGTCGCCCGACCAACGGTCGGGCGCTACTACATGGTACCCGACCGTTGGTCGGGTTCTACATCATGGTAGGGCCCGACCGTTGGTCGGGCCACATCACATTACAGGGTGCGCGGCACTTCGATACGCTCGAAGCACTCGATCTGGTCACCCGGCTTGACGTCGTTGTAGGCCTTCACCGCGATACCGCACTCGGTACCGTTGCGGACTTCCTCGACGTTCTCCTTGAAGCGACGCAGCGATTCCAGCTCGCCCTCGAAGATCACCACGCTGTCGCGCAGCACGCGGATCGGCTTGTTGCGCTTGACCACGCCCTCGATGACCATCGAGCCGGCCACGGCGCCCAGCTTGGAGCTGCGGAAGACGTCGCGGACCTCGGCGATACCGATGATCTCTTCGCGGATCTCCACGCCCAGCAGACCGGAAGCCACCTGCTTCACCTGATCGATCACGTCATAGATGATCGAGAAGTAACGCAGATCGACGCCGTTGGATTCGATGATGCGACGGGCCGAAGCGTCCGCACGCACGTTGAAGCCGATGACGGTGGCCTTCGAAGCGGCCGCCGAGTTGGCGTCCGATTCGGTGATGCCGCCCACGCCGGAGTGGATCACGTTGATGCGGATGTCTTCGTTGGACAGCGCGACCAGTGCCTGGCTCAGGGCCTGCACCGAACCCTGCACGTCGGCCTTGATGACCAGGTTGAGGACCTGCTGGCCCTCGCCCTTGCCCAGGGTCGCCATGATGTCTTCCATGCGGCTGCCGGCGGTGGCGACCAGGCGCGATTCACGGCGCTTGGTCTCACGCTGCTGGGCAACGTCCTTGGCCAGGCGCTCGTCCTCGACGACCACGAAGTCATCACCCGCTTCCGGCACGCCGGACAGGCCCAGGACCTGCACCGGGATGGACGGGCCGGCGAACTCCGGCTGCTTGCCGGTTTCGTCGAACAGCGCACGCACGCGGCCGTACTGGATGCCGCACACCAGGTAGTCGCCCTTCTTCAGGCGGCCCTGCTGCACCAGCACGGTGGCGACCGGGCCACGGCCCTTGTCCAGCGACGATTCGATAACCACGCCCGAAGCGCGGCCTTCGTCGACGGCCTTCAGTTCCAGCAGTTCGGCCTGGATCGAGATGGCGTCCAGCAGGTCGTCGATGCCCAGGCCGGTCTTGGCCGAGATCTCCACCATCTGGGTGTCACCACCGAAGTCTTCGGCCACGACCTGCTCGGACAGCAGTTCGTTCTTGACCCGCATCGGGTCGGCGTCGGACTTGTCGATCTTGTTGATCGCCACGATCAGCGGCACACCCGCCGAACGGGCGTGCTGGATCGCTTCCTTGGTCTGCGGCATGACGCCGTCATCGGCGGCCACGACCAGCACCACGATGTCGGTCAGCTTGGCGCCGCGCGCACGCATCGAGGTGAATGCCGCGTGGCCCGGGGTATCCAGGAAGCTGATCACGCCCTTCGGCGTATCCACGTGGTAGGCACCGATGTGCTGGGTGATGCCGCCGGCTTCGCCGGTGGCGACCTTGGTGCGGCGGATGTAATCCAGCAGCGAGGTCTTGCCGTGGTCGACGTGGCCCATGATGGTGACCACCGGCGGACGCTGGGTGGCTTCGCCCTGGTTTTCACCGGTCGAGGCCAGCAGTGCGTCTTCGGCGTCGTTGTCGTTGGCACGGATCGCCTTGTGACCGAGTTCTTCGGTCACCAGCGCGGCGGTGTCATGGTCGATGGACTGGGTGATGGTGGCCATCACGCCCATCTTGAACAGCGCCTTGACCACCTCACCGCCCTTCAGCGCGAGCTTCTGCGCCAGGTCGGCCACGGTGATCGTGTCGCCGATCGCCACTTCACGCACCACCGGCGCGGTCGGACGCTCGAAGGCGTGCGGACCTGCATTGTTGCCACCGCGCGACATGTCGCGACGGCCACCGGCCTGGTTACGCCCGCCCGGACGACCACGGGTGTTGCTGTTGTTGCTGTTGCCACGGCGCGCGCGGTCGGCAGCCGACAGGTGCATCTGGCCGGCGAAACGGTCACCCGGGCCACGCTCGTTGCGCGGCGCGCTGCGGTTGTTGCGGTCGTCGTTGCGCGGCGGCGGCGGAGCGCTGCGCGGCGCAGCCGGAGCGGCGGCCGGAGCACGCGGCGGGCGCGGCGCGGTTTCATCGATAGGAGCGCGCTTGGGCTTGCTGGCAGCCAGCGCCTCGGCAGCCTTGGCGGCGGCCGCAGCTTCCTCGGCGGCCTTCTTCTCGGCCTCTGCGCGTTCCTTGGCCGCAACCTCTTCCTCACGGGCACGGACGATGGCTTCGTCGCGCAGACGATCCTTCTCGGCCAGGGCCTGCTGTTCGGCAAGGTTGCGCGCACGCGACTCTTCCAGCTTGCGCAGGATGTCGGCGCGCTCTTCGTCCGGGGTCATGGCGCGAGCACCATCCTTGACGTAGGTACGCTTCTGGCGCACCTCGACATTCACGGTCGTCTTGCTGCGACCGGAACTGACCGTCACTTCCTGCTGTTTCCGGCGGTTGAGCGTGATCTTCTTTGCAGACTGATCAGTTTCTTCCGGGGCCTGCTCGGGCTTGCCGTGCGAACGACGAAGGAAGCCCAGGAGCTTCACCTTCTCGGTGCTGGTCACGACCTGGTCGGGACCGCTGAACTTCATGCCGGCACCGGCCAGCTGTTCCAGCAGTTTTTCGACCGGCGTGTTGACCAGTTCGGCAAGCTTGCGGATGGTGGTTTGCTGCGACATTCGGATCCTATGATCTTGTGGGCGCCCCCCCGCATCTGGAGGTGGCGCGGATTCTACGCCCTGAGCGGCTCAGGGCCCTGTTCATTGCCGGCTCATTCGCCGCGTTCCAGTCGGGCGATCTCCTCGGCACGTGCGGCCAGGATCAGCGCAGCGGCGCGCGCCTGATCCAGCCCTTCGATGCCGAAGTCCATGACCTCGTCGGCGGCCAGGTCGGACAGGTCCTCACTGGTACGCACGCCGTGGCCGGCCAGCGCATACGCGGTGGCTTCGTCCATGCCCTTCAGGGACAGCAGGTCCTGCGCCGGCTGGCCGTCTTCAAGGCCTTCCTCGACTGCCAGGGCCTCATTGAGCAGCGCATCGCGGGCACGAGCGCGCAGCTCTTCGACGATGTCTTCGTCGAAACCTTCCACGGCCAGCAGTTCGCCGACCGGGACATATGCGATTTCCTCGACGGTGCCGAAGCCTTCGCTCACCAGGATGCCGGCGATTTCTTCGTCCACTTCCAGCTTGTCCATGAACAGCTGGCGGGCCGAAGCCTGCTCGGCCTCCGACTTGGCGGTGACCTGGTCCTGGGTCATCACGTTGAGCTGCCAGCCGGTCAGGCGGCTGGCCAGGCGCACGTTCTGGCCGCCCTTGCCGATCGCCTGGGCCAGGCGGTCTTCGGCAACGGCCAGGTCCATCGAATGCTTGTCTTCATCGACGATGATCGACTGCACTTCAGCCGGCGCCATCGCGTTGATGACGAAGTTGGCCGGGTTGTCGTTCCACAGCACGATGTCCACGCGCTCGCCATTGAGCTCGTTGGACACGGCCTGCACGCGCGAACCGCGCATGCCGATGCAGGCACCGATCGGATCGGTGCGCTGGTCGTGGGCGAGCACGGCGATCTTGGCGCGGTCGCCCGGATCCCGGGCGCAGGCCTTGATTTCCACCAGGCCCTGGCCGACTTCCGGCACTTCCAGCTTGAACAGCTCGATCATGAATTCCGGGGCGGCGCGGCTGATGAACAGCTGCGGGCCACGCGGTTCCGAACGGACTTCGGCCAGGTAGCCGCGCACGCGGTCACCGGCGCGCAGCACGTCGCGCGGAATGCCCTTGTCCTTCGGGATGAAGCCTTCGGCGTTGCCACCGAGGTCGACATAGATGTTGCCGCGCTCGGCGCGCTTGACCACACCGGTGATCAGCTCACCCACGCGATCCTTCCATGCATCCACGACCTGCTGGCGCTCGGCTTCGCGCACGCGCTGGACGATGACCTGCTTGGCGGCCTGGGCGGCAATGCGGCCGAAGTCCGGGTTCTCGATCTGCTCTTCGATGTAGTCGCCGACGTCCACGCCTTCGGCTTCATCGACGGCGTCCATCAGGCGGATCTGGCGGTCCGGCGATTCCATGACCACGTCATCGGCCACCACTTCCCAGCGACGGAAGGTTTCGTAGCTGCCATCCTTGTGGTCGATGACCACGCGGGTCAGCACTTCCTCGTCGGGATAGCGCTTCTTCGCTGCCGAGGCCAGGGCGGCCTCGATGGCATCGAAGATCACTTCACGCGGCACGCCCTTCTCGTTGGCGACTGCGTCGACTACCAGCAACAGTTCCTTGCTCATTGGCTCACTCCGCGCGCGGCTTCTTTGCCGCCGGCTCGTTGGAAGAAGAATTCTTGTTCGGCTTCGGACGCTTCGGTGCCGGACCGGTCGGCTTGCTCGGGGCCAGCCCCAGCGCCACCCAGTCGGGCATGATCCGTGCCTTGTCGATGTTGTCGGCCGACACGACCACTTCAGCCTTGTCGACGATGAAGGTGATGGTGTCCGCGGCCTCGTCGGTCGCTTCGATGCGGCCCTGCAGGCGACGACGGTTGTCCTGCGGCAGCTTCAGCGTGACCTTGGCCATTTCGCCGAGGTGACGGCCGAACTGCTCCAGGTTGAACAGCGGACGGTCGACGCCCGGCGAAGACACTTCCAGCGTGTAGTTGCCGCTGATCGGGTCTTCGACGTCCATCTGCGCCGACACTTCGCGGCTGACCCGCTCGCAGTCGTCGACATTGATGATGCGCTCGGGCTGTTCAGCCAGCGGCACGTCGATGTAAAGGCGCAGGGTCGCACCGCCGGGGGCCGGCAGATACTCAACGCCCAGCAGCTCCAGGCCCAGCGACACAACGGTCGGGGCGAGCAGATTCGCGATGTCGGTTGCCTTGTCGCTCACAGCCTGCCTTGATCTCTTGGTTGGGTGCCGGCCTTGGCCGGCATGGAAACATGACGCCCCGGAAACGACAAAGGGCCCGCTGGGCCCCTTTTCCGGAAAGACTCCGGTGACTGGATTCCGGTTGCAACCTGCAGTGCCTGCCGGTTGCGGCCCTCCTTCCGGGTCCGGACTCCCGCTGGGAGGCCGCCTTCAGGGGTATTGCTAGGCCGCTGATGATAGCGACTGCACCGCGCTGGTGCAAGGCTTGGACCCGCCTGAAACCGGCCGCTTCGCTCGCCGGGCATGGCCCGGCGGATCAACCAGAGCCCCAAAAGAAAAACGCCCTCGAAGCAGGACTTCGAAGGCGATCTCTTTACTTGGTAGCGGGGGCAGGATTTGAACCTGCGACCTTCGGGTTATGAGCCCGACGAGCTGCCAGACTGCTCCACCCCGCACCGGAAGTGTTTGAACTGCTGCCCTGCTCTTTCGAGGAGGGCTACCGCAACGATGTTCTGGCTGAACCGCTGCAGTGACAACTCAGGCTGCGCATATTACACGAATCGCGCAGCTTTGTGTCAACTTTTATGCAAGATGCGCAAATGCCTGCTGGCACCAGACCATGATCGGGTTCCAGGCCAGGCCCAGCGCCAGCAGCGCCAGCGCGTTCACGCCCAGCACGAGGCCCAGCACGCGGTCGTTGCTGCGCGGCATGGCCTCGCCCACCGGCTCATCGAAGTACATGACCTTGATGACGCGCAGGTAGTAGAAGCAGCCGACCACGGCACACAGCACGCCAAGGATGGCCAGCCACAGCAGGCCCCCGTTGACGGCCGCGCCCAGCACCGCCAGCTTGGTCCAGAAGCCCAGGAACGGCGGGATGCCGGCCAGCGACGCCATGATGCACAGCACCAGGCCGGCCATCCACGGGTTGCGGGCGTTGAGGCCCTTGAAGTCTTCGATGTTCTCGGCTTCGAAGCCGGCACGCGACAGCGCGATGATCGCGCCGAAGGCGGCGGTCGACATGATGGCGTAGGCCAGTGCGTAGAACAGTGCGGCGGCATAGCCCTGCGAACCGCCACCGGCGATGCCCATCAGCAGGAAGCCGATGTGCGAGACGGTGGAGAACGCCAGCATGCGCTTGAGGTTGCTCTGCGCGATGGCCATCAGGTTGCCGATGACCAGCGAGACCGCGGCCAGGCCGGCGATCAGCAGCTGCAGTTCGGTCGACAGCGGGCCCACGCCCATTTCCAGCAGGCGGTAGGCCATGCCGAAGGCGGCCAGCTTCGGCGCCGAGCTGATGAACAGTGCGATCGGTGCCGGGGCACCCTGATACACGTCCGGCAGCCACATGTGGAACGGCGCGGCACCCAGCTTGAAGGCGACGCCGGCGATCATGAACACCGCACCGGTGATCAGCAGCACGCGCTCTTCCGAGTGCGGGATGGCCTCGCGGATGACGTCAAGGTGCAGGCTGCCGGTGGCGCCGTAGATCAGCGACATGCCGTACAGCAGCAGGCCGGAGGCCAGCGAACCCAGCACGATGTACTTCATCGCCGCTTCCGAGGCCAGGCCGTTTTCGCGGTTGCTGGCGACCAGGGCGTAGGAGCACAGCGCCAGCAGTTCCAGGCCCAGGTAGACCATCAGCAGGCTGCCGGCCGAGACCAGGATCATCATGCCGGCGGTGCCGAACAGGATCAGCACCGGGATCTCGCCCTGGAACAGGTTGCGATCGCGCAGGTAGCGCCAGCCGTAGACCAGGGTCAGGCCGCTGAGCAGCACGATCCCGGTCTTCATCACGTCCGCGGCGGTATCACGCACGAACATGCCATGGAAGACCTCCCCCTGCCCGCCCACGCCGGTGGCCAGCATGAACAGCACCACGGCCAGCGCAGCGAGCGAGAACAGGTGGGTGACGATCTTGTTCCGGTTGCTGACGAACAGGTCGAGGATCATCAGGGCGAAGGCGCTGCCGATCAGCACCAGCTCGGGAGCGAGCGGTGGCAGGTCAGCGGCGGTCAATGGCAGCAGCGGCGAGGTGGTCATCATCAAATCCTGGAATTACAGCAGCTTGCTGGATGCGATCTGCATCGCCAGCTTCGCGATCGAGGGCTCCATCAGGTCGGTCAGCGGCTTGGGGTAGATGCCCAGGGCCAGCACGCCGATGGCGAACACGCCCAGCACCAGCCATTCGCGGCCGTTGATGTCCTTCAGTTCGGCAACATGGCTGTTGGCCACTTCACCGAAGAAGATGCGCTTGTACAGCCACAGGGTGTAGGCGGCGCCGATGATCAGGGTGGTGGCCGCGCCCAGCGCGATCCACGGATTACGCTGGAAGGCCGACAGGATGACCATGAATTCGCCGACGAAACCACTGGTACCCGGCAGGCCCGCGTTGGCCATGAAGAACAGCATGGCGAAGGTGGCGAACCACGGCATCACGTTGACCACGCCGCCGTAATCGGCGATGCGGCGGCTGTGCATGCGGTCGTACAGCACGCCGACGCAGGAGAACATCGCGCCCGACACGAAGCCGTGCGAGATCATCTGCACCATGGCGCCCTGCAGGCCCAGGCGGGCGGCATCGGCGTTGCCGGCTTCACGCACCAGCCACAGGGCAATGAACGTGCCCAGGGTGACGAAGCCCATGTGCGCGATCGACGAATAGGCGATCAGCTTCTTCATGTCGTCCTGCACCAGGGCGACCAGGCCGACGTAGATCACCGCGATCAGCGACAGCGCGATCACCAGCCACGCCCATTCCTGCGACGCGTCCGGGACGATCGGCAGGTTGAAGCGCAGGAAGCCGTAGCCACCGATCTTCAGGGCGATGGCGGCCAGGATCACCGAACCGGCGGTCGGCGCTTCCACGTGGGCATCCGGCAGCCAGGTGTGGACCGGGAACATCGGCACCTTGACCGCGAAGGCGATCAGGAAGGCGAAGAAGATCCAGGTCTGTTCCTTGGCCGACAGCGGCAGCGCGTACAGGTCGGCCAGCTGGAAGCTGCCGCCCTTCATGTACAGGTAGATCAGCGCCACCAGCATCAGCACCGAGCCGAGGAAGGTGTACAGGAAGAACTTCAGCGCGGCGTAGATGCGACGCGGGCCGCCCCAGACACCGATGATCAGGAACATCGGGATCAGCATCGCCTCGAAGAACACGTAGAACAGCATCGCGTCCGTGGCCGAGAAGATACCGACCGTGACGCCTTCCAGGATCAGGAAGGCGGCCACGTACTGGTTGACGCGCTTGTCGATGGCGCTCCAGGCGCCGATCAGGGCAAGCACGCTGACCAGGGTGGTCAGCAGGATCAGCGCCACGGCGATGCCGTCCACGCCCAGGTTGTAGCCGATCTTGTACGCCGGGATCCAGGCATGGGTCTCGACGAACTGCAGACCGTCGATGCCCGCGTTGTAGCCGCTCAGCAGCGAGAGGCTCGCCACGAACGTCAGCACCGCTACGCCCAGCGACGCCCAGCGGGCGGTCTGCGCATCACGGATCGCAAGGATCAGGGCACCACCGATGATCGGCAGCCAGATGAGGACACTGAGTAGAGGCCAGTTCGACACGTCTTCTTATTCCGTACAGGTCATCAACGCAGGTAATGCATCAGCACGCCCAGAAGGGCAATCAGGCCGATGATCATCGCGAAGGCGTAGTGATAGAGGAAACCGGATTGGGTACGACGCAGCACGCCGGCTGCGACGTCCACAACACGTGCCGAAAGATTGACCACGCCGTCGACGATGTTGCTGTCGATCCAGCGTGCGACCTTGCCCAGCTTGACGCTGCCACCGGCAAAGCCATCGATCCACAGCTTGTCGAAGCCGTACTTGTTTTCCAGCACCGACACCAGCGGGGCGAAGGTCTTGCGCGCCTTGCCCGACAGGTCCGGCTTCCACAGGTAGAACAGTGCAGCCAGCAGGAAGCCCGCCAGGGTCAGCCAGAACGGCGGCAGCATCATGCCGTGCAGCGCGAACGCCACCGGCCCGTGGAACTCTTCGCCCAGGAAGGCAACGGTGTTCTTGGCCGGATCGTAGAAATCGACGATGCCGGTGAAGAACGTGTTGACCTGGCCCTTGATTGCGTCGTGTGCATGGTGGCCGGCCCAGTCGGTGCCGTGCAGCATCGGACCGATGCTGAAGAAACCGATGGCGATCGACGGGATGGCCAGCAGGATCAGCGGCAGGGTCACCACCCACGGGGTTTCGTGCGGCTCATGCGGACCGTGGCCATGGCCGTGGTCGTCATGGTGCGCGTCCCCATGATGGGCATCAGCATGGTGCGCATCTGCGGCGTGGTGATCGTCATGGGCATGGCCGTGATCATCATGCGCGTCGCGGAAGCGCTCCTTGCCGTGGAAGGTCAGGAACAGCAGGCGGAAGCTGTAGAAGCTGGTCACCAGCACGCCACCCAGCACTGCCCAGTAGCCATAGGTGGCCACCCAGCTGTTCTGCATGTGGGCGTGGATCTCGGCCGCCTCGATGATGGTGTCCTTCGAGTAGAAGCCGGAGAAGAACGGCGTACCGACCAGGGCCAGGGTACCGATCCACATGGTGACGAAGGTGATCGGCATGTACTTGCGCAGGCCGCCCATCTTGCGCATGTCCTGCTCGTGGTGCATCGCGATGATGACCGAGCCGGCACCCAGGAACAGCAGCGCCTTGAAGAAGGCGTGGGTCATCAGGTGGAACACGGCGGCCGAGTAGGCGGACACGCCCAAGGCAACGGTCATGTAGCCCAGCTGCGACAGCGTGGAGTACGCGACGACGCGCTTGATGTCGTTCTGCACGATGCCGATCAGGCCGGTGAAGAACGCGGTGGTGGCACCGATGAACAGGATGAAGTTCAGCGCGGTCTGCGACAGCTCGAACAGCGGCGACATGCGGGTGACCATGAAGATACCGGCGGTCACCATCGTCGCGGCGTGGATCAGTGCCGAGATCGGGGTCGGGCCTTCCATCGAGTCCGGCAGCCACACGTGCAGCGGGACCTGAGCCGACTTGCCCATGGCACCGATGAACAGGCAGATGCAGATGACGGTGGCGATCGACCAGATCACCGGCTCGTTCAGCAGCTGCATGCCGAACATGGTGCCGTCCCAGATCTGCAGCTGGGCGCGCGGGTCAGCCAGCATGCCGGCCTGCGAGAACACCTGCGAGTAGTCCAGTGTGCCGAACACCCACAGCACGCCGGCGATACCGAGCAGGAAGCCGAAGTCACCAACGCGGTTGACCAGGAACGCCTTCATGTTGGCGAAGATCGCGGTCGGGCGCTTGAACCAGAAGCCGATCAGCAGGTACGACACCAGGCCCACCGCTTCCCAGCCGAAGAACAGCTGCAGGAAGTTGTTGCTCATCACAAGGGTGAGCATCGAGAAGGTGAACAGCGAGATGTAGCTGAAGAACCGCTGGTAGCCCGGATCGTCCTGCATGTAGCCGATCGTGTAGATGTGGACCAGCAGCGACACGAAGGTCACCACCACCATCATCATCGCGGTCAGCTTGTCGACCATGAAACCGACGTGGGCCGAGTACTGGCCGACTTCGAAGAACGTGTAGATGTTCTGGTTGAACGGCTGCGCGCCGCCCCACAGCAACTGGTAGAGCGTGTACATCGACAGGCCGCAGGCAACCGCGACGCCGAGGATGGTGATGGTCTGCGCGCCGAAGCGCTTGACCTGGCGACCGAACAGGCCGGCGATGATGCTGCCGAACAGCGGTGCAAGCACCACTGCGATCAACAGACTCTTGGAGAGAGTGATTTCCATCTGTGGATCAGCCCTTCAACGAATCGACTTCGCCGACATTGATCGTGCGGCGGGTACGGAACAGGGTCACCAGGATCGCCAGGCCGATGGCGGCTTCCGCGGCGGCGACGGTCAGGATGAAGAACACGAACAGCTGGCCGGACGGATCGCCCAGCTGACGCGAGAAGCCGACGAAGTTGATGTTCACCGACAGCAGCATCAGTTCGATCGACATCAGCAGGACGATGACGTTCTTCCGGTTGAGGAAGATGCCGGCCAGGCTGATGGCGAACAGCACCGCGCCCAGCGCAAGGATGTGGCCAAGGGTAATCACGGCTGGGTCTCCTCGCCGGCGGCCGGCTTGCTGTTGCTGTGCACGACCGGCGCTTCGGCGCCCATCTTGACCATGCGCAGGCGCTGGCCGGCCTTGACCATGGTCTGCTCACCCGGGTTCTGGCTCTTCACGCCGGTACGGCGGCGCAAGGTCAGCATCACGGCGGCAACCACGGCCACGGTCAGGATGACGGCGGCGAACTCGAACGGCAGCAGGTACTCAGTGAACAGCGTACGCGCCAGCCAGGTGACGTTGGAGCTGTCGGCAGCGACCGCGGCGGCGTTGTCGGCCGGGAACGGGTTGACCGCCCTGCCCTTCACGCCGATCAGGATCAGCATCTGCACCAGCATCGCCACGGCAACAATGAGACCGACCGGCAGGTAGCGGACCCAGCCCTCACGCAGCTTGGTGGGGTCGATGTCGAGCATCATCACCACGAACAGGAACAGCACCATCACCGCGCCGACGTAGACCAGCACCAGCGCCACGCCGAGGAACTCGGCGCCGACCAGCAGCCACACGCAGGCAATGGAGAAGAAGGTCAGCACCAGGCAGAGCACGGCGTGAACCGGGTTGCGCACGCTGATCACCGCACCGGCCGAAACCGTTGCCGCGATGGCGAACACCCAGAAAGCGATATTTACCCAATCCATCTCTCGACCTCAGCGGTAAGCGGCATCGGCGGCGCGACGCTCGGCGATCTCGGACTCGAGACGGTCGCCCAGGGCCAGCAGCTGCGGCTTGGTAACGATGTTTTCGCCACGATTCTCGAAGTGATACTCGAGGATGTGGGTTTCGACGATCGAGTCCACCGGGCAGCTTTCTTCGCAGAAGCCGCAGAAGATGCACTTGAACAGATCGATGTCATAGCGCGTGGTACGGCGGGTGCCGTCTTCGCGCTTGGCCGAGTCGATGGTGATGGCCAATGCAGGGCACACCGCTTCGCACAGCTTGCAGGCGATGCAGCGCTCTTCACCGTTGGGGTAACGGCGCAGGGCGTGCAGGCCACGGAAGCGCGGCGACTGCGGGAACTTCTCCATCGGGTACATCATCGTGTACTTGGGCTTGAAGCTGTACTTCAGCGTCAGCCAAAGGCCGCCCAGCAGTTCGAGCAGCAGCAGGCTCTTGAAGTAATGGGTAATCCTGTTCATCACTTAGACGCCCTTTTGAATCACGCCGAAGAACACCATGACGGCGGTAACCGCGATCCACAGAATGGCCAGCGGGATGAAGACCTTCCAGCCCAGGCGCATGATCTGGTCATAGCGGAAGCGCGGGAAGCTGGCACGGAACCAGATGTAGGCACTGGCGAAGAAGAACACCTTGACGAACAGCCACGGTGCACCGCCCTTCCAGATCCAGTCGACCAGCGGCGAGACGTCGCCGAAGTTGACCCAGCCCTGGATGGGGCTCAGCCAGCCGCCGAGGAAGAAGATCGAGATCAGGAAGCTGATCAGGATCATGTTGGCGTATTCGGCCAGGAAGAACAGCGCGAACGCACCGCCCGAGTACTCGACCATGTGGCCAGCGACGATTTCCGATTCACCTTCCACCACGTCGAACGGCGCGCGGTTGGTTTCGGCAACGCCCGACACCCAGTAGATGACGAACAGCGGGAACAGCGGCAGCAGGAACCAGTCGAAGAAACCGGAATTGCCGGCCTGCGCCATCACGATGTTGCTCAGGTTCAGACTGCCCGACGCGATCATCACGCCGACCAGGGCGAAGCCCATGGCGATTTCGTAGCTGATCATCTGCGCCGAGGCGCGCATCGCACCCAGGAACGCATACTTCGAGTTGGAGGCCCAACCGGCCAGGATGATGCCGTAGATGCCCAGCGAGGTCATCGCCAGCAGGTACAGCAGGCCGGCGTTGGCGTTGGACAGCACGATCTGCGAATCGAAGGGGACCACCGACCAGGCCGCGAAGGCCGGAGCCAGGGTGATCAGCGGGGCCAGCAGGTAGATCGCCTTGTTGGCGCTGCTCGGCTGGACCACTTCCTTGAACAGCAGCTTGAAGACGTCGGCGAAGGCTTGGAAGATGCCCATGCCCACGTACATCGGGCCGTGGCGGACGTGCATCCAGCCGATCAGCTTGCGTTCCCAGACCACGTAGAAGGCCACCGAGATGATCACCGGAACGGTGATCACCAGGATTTTCAGGATGATCCAGATCAGCGCGCCGATGTCACCAAGGCCAAGCAGCCACTGGTGCAGCGGATCGACCGCGTTCAACAGCAATTCGTTCATGCAGCCACCACCGTTACGCGAGCGGCACCCAGCGGCGCGGTCGCGCCGTGGCCCGATTCAATCCAGACCGAACCCGCAGCGACGCGGGCGTCGATCACCACCGGCAGGGTGGCCTTGCCGGCATCGGTGCCGACCTTGGCCATCTGCCCTTCCTGCAGCTGCAGGCGAGCGGCATCTTCAGCGTTCAGCACGATGCGCGGGGCGTTGTTGAGCGGATGCGACTGCAGCGCCGGGGCGCGACGGACCACCGCATCGGTGCGGTAGATCGCGGCGGTCGAAGCCACTTCCAGGCCTTCGCCGGCAACCACCGGCTGTGCCGAGGCGGCAACGGCGACCGACACCGGGGCCAGGCTGGCGCGCAGGCCGGCCAGGTCGGTGAAGTCGAAACCGGCTACCGCCAGCTCACCGCCCAGGGCGCGCAGCACGCGCCAGCCCTCACGGGCCTCGCCCGGCAGCTTGCCGCCGGCACGCGCCGACTGCTCGCGACCATCGAGGTTGGTCAGGGTGGCGTCGATTTCCGGCAGCGCACCGATCGGCAGGATCACGTCGGCAACGTCGCGGGTGGAGACGCAGGCGAACTGGCTGAAGGCCACCACCTTGGCGCCGACCAGCGCCTTGCGCGCGGCGGGAGCGTCGGCGAAGTCCAGGCCCGGCTCCAGGCCGTAGACCACGTAGGCCTGGCGCGGCTGCGCCAGCATCGCGGCGACGTCCTTGCCGGCCGGCAGCACGCCTGCGCGGGTCAGGCCAACGGCGTTGGCACCCTGCGGGATGCGGCACAGCTTGGCACCGGTCGCAGCAGCGAAGTCACGCGCGGCGGCGCGGATCGCGGCAGCCTGCGGATGGTTTTCGGCGATGCCACCGACGATCAGCACGGTGTTGTTGCCGCCCTGCACCGCCGAACGCAGCTCGGCGTTGGCCAGCGCGTCGACGAACTTCGACGGCGCGACGATCTGCTTGCCGGCGATGCTGAAGGCGAAGTCGAAGTCCACCGGGTTGACGACGTGGATCTTCGCGCCGTTGGTGGTCTGCGCCTTGCGCAGGCGGGCGTGCAGCAGCGGTAGTTCGTGGCGGATGTTGCTGCCCAGAACGACGATGCGGTCGGCGCCTTCGATCTCGGCCAGCGGCAGGCCGAACACTTCGGCGGTTGCGGCGTCGGAGAAATCGCGGTTGTTGATGCGGTGGTCGATGTTGCTCGAGCCCAGGCCCTTGGCCAGGCGGGCCAGCAGCGCACCCTCCTCGTTCGAGGTGGACGGGTGCACCAGCACGCCCAGGTTGTCGCCCTGGTTGGCCTTGAGGATCTCGGCGGCCGCGGCCAGGCCTTCGGCCCAGCTCACTTCCTTCCACTCGCCATTGACCTTGCGCAGCGGCTTGACCGCACGGTCTTCGCTGTACAGGCCCTGGTGCGAGTAGCGGTCACGGTCGGACAGCCAGCACTCGTTCACCGCTTCGTTGTCGCGCGGCACGGTGCGCAGCACTTCGCCGCGACGCACGTGCAGGAACAGGTTCGAACCCATCGCGTCGTGGTAGCCCAGCGATTCGCGCGCGGTCAGTTCCCACGGGCGGGCGCGGAACTGGAACACCTTGTTGGTCAGCGCGCCGACCGGGCAGACGTCGACGACGTTGCCGGACAGCTCGGTGGTCAGCGGCTTGCCGTCGAAGGTACCGATCTGCAGGTTCTCACCGCGGTACATGCCACCCAGTTCGTAGGTACCGGCAACGTCGGCGGTGAAGCGGACGCAGCGGGTGCACTGGATGCAGCGGGTCATCTCGGTGGCGACCAGAGGGCCCATGTCCTCGTCCGGCACCACGCGCTTGCGCTCGTTGAAGCGGCTGACCGAACGGCCATAGCCCAGCGACACGTCCTGCAGCTCGCACTCGCCGCCCTGATCGCAGATCGGGCAGTCCAGCGGGTGGTTGATGAGCAGGAACTCCATCACCGAGCGCTGGAACTTCAGTGCCTTCTCGCTGCGGGTGGCGACCTTCATGCCATCCATCACCGGGGTGGCGCAGGCCGGCGCCGGCTTCGGCGACTTTTCCACGTCCACCAGGCACATGCGGCAGTTGGCGGCGATCGGCAGCTTCTCGTGGTAGCAGAAGCGCGGAATCGAAATGCCGGCCTTGTCGGCCGCCTGGATGATCATCGAACCCTTGGGCACGACCAGCGACTTGCCATCGATTTCGATGGTCACGTGATCCGGTGGCACGTTCGGGTTTACGGGTTGCGCGCTCATGCGGCGGCTGCCTCCACCTTCTTGCCGTCAACCATCGAATGACCGTTGACGATGTAGTACTCGAATTCGTCCCAGAACTGGCGCAGGAAGCCCTGGATGGGCCATGCAGCCGCTTCACCGAACGCACAGATGGTGTGGCCTTCGATCTGGCCGGCCACCGCCTTCAGCTGGTGCAGGTCTTCCATCGTGGCCTTGCCGGCGACGATGCGCTCCAGCACGCGGTGCATCCAGCCGGTGCCTTCACGGCACGGGGTGCACTGGCCGCACGATTCCTTGTGGAAGAACTGGCTGATGCGGCAGGCGAACTTGACGCAGCAGACGCTGTCGTCGAGCACCACGATCGCACCCGAACCCAGGCCGGAGCCCAGCGCACGGATGGTGTCGTAGTCCATCGGCAGATCCTTCAGCTCGGCCGCGGTCAGTACCGGCATCGACACGCCGCCCGGGATCGCGCCCTTGAGGGTGCGGCCCGGACGCAGGCCACCGGCCATTTCCAGCAGGTCGTGGAACTTGGTGCCCAGCGGCACTTCGAAGTTGCCGCCGTTCTGCACGCAGCCGGACACCGAGAAGCACTTCGGACCGCCGTTGGCGGTCAGGCTCAGGCCCTTGAACCACTCCGGACCGTTGCGGATGATCGCCGGCACCGAACCGTAGGTTTCGGTGTTGTTGATCGTCGACGGCTTGCCGTACAGGCCGAAGTTGGCCGGGAACGGCGGCTTGTAGCGCGGCTGGCCCTTCTTGCCTTCCAGCGATTCCATCAGCGCGGTTTCTTCGCCGCAGATGTATGCGCCGGCGCCCAGCGCACCGTAGATGTCGATGTCCACGCCCGAGCCCATCACGTTCTTGCCCAGCCAGCCGTTCGCATAGGCGTCGGCCAGGGCCTGCTCGAAGTGCTCGAACGGCTCGTGGTGGAACTCACCGCGCAGGTAGTTGTAACCCACGGTCGAACCGGTGGCGTAGCAGGCGATCGCCATGCCTTCCACCACCGAATGCGGGTTGTAGCGCAGGATGTCGCGATCCTTGCAGGTGCCCGGCTCGGATTCGTCCGAGTTGCAGAGGATGTACTTCTGCATGTTGCCCTTGGGCATGAAGGACCACTTCAGGCCGGTCGGGAAGCCTGCGCCACCGCGGCCACGCAGGCCCGAGGCCTTGACCATCTCGATGACCTGCTCCGGCGGGATCTTCTCTTCGAGGATCTTGCGCAGGGCGGCGTAGCCACCGGTCTTCAGGTAGCTTTCGTACGACCACGGGGTGTCGTAATGCAGGGTGGTGTAGACCACCTGGTGCGGCAGCGGCGCGGGGCCGACCGGACCCTTGGATTCGTGGTGATGTGCCATGCCCTTACTCCAGCCCGTCCAGCAGCTCGTCGACCTTTTCCAGGGTCAGACGCTCATGGTAGTGACCGTTGATGACCATCATCGGCGCGCCACCGCAGCCGGCCAGGCACTCTTCCTCGCGCTTGAGGTAGACGCGGCCGTCCGGGGTCGATTCACCGTGCTTGATGCCCAGCTTCTTCTCGCAATGGCGGACGATGTCCTCGGCGCCATTGAGCCAGCAGCTGATGTTGGTGCAGATGGCCACGTTGTTGCGGCCCACCTTCTCGGTCTCGAACATCGAGTAGAAGCTGGCGACCTCGTAGGCCCACACCGGCGGCAGGTCGAGGTACTTGGCCACGCCGGCGATCAGTTCGTCGGTCAGCCAGCCCTCGTTCTGCTCCTGGGCCGCATGCAGGCCCTGCAGCACGGCAGAGCGCTTGCGGTCCGGCGGGAACTTGGACAGCCAGTGATCGATGTGAGCGCGGGTCTTGTCGCTCAGCACCACCATCGGGTCGACGTCGCGCGCCGCCTCGAAATTACCTGTCGCCTTCATCGGCCGACCTCAGCGAAATGCATAACGTGAAATTCCAGAAACTGCGGCGCCGGCTTGCGCCGGCTGCCTGCAGCGGGCGTTGGCGTGGCGGACGGCATTACCGGTCAACCTCGCCGAACACCAGGTCGTAGGTACCGATCATCGCCACCACGTCGGCCAGCATGTGGCCGCGCACGATCGAATCGATCGAGGACAGGTGGGCGAAGCCCGGTGCACGCAGGTGCACGCGGAACGGCTTGTTGGCGCCATCGGAGACCAGGTAGCAGCCGAACTCGCCCTTGGGCGCTTCCACTGCCGCGTAGGTTTCCCCGGCCGGCACGCAATAGCCTTCGCTGAACAGCTTGAAGTGGTGGATCAGCGCTTCCATGTCGTCCTTCATGTCCTCGCGCTTGGGCGGAGCGACCTTGAAGTTCTTGACCATGACCGGGCCGGGGTTGGCCTTCAGCCACGCCACGCACTGCTTGATGATGCGGTTGGACTCGCGCATTTCGGCAACGCGGACCAGGTAGCGGTCGTAGCAGTCGCCTTCCTTGCCCAGCGGGATGTCGAAATCGACGGCATCGTACTTGGCATACGGACGCTTCTTGCGCAGGTCCCAGGCGATGCCCGAGCCGCGCAGCATCACGCCGGTCATGCCCCACTGGTGGGCCAGTTCCGGAGTGACCACGCCGATGCCGACGGTACGCTGCTTCCAGATACGGTTGTCGGTCAGCAGGGTTTCGTATTCGTCGATGCGCTTGGGGAACTCGACGGTGAAGCTCTCCAGGAAGTCCAGCAGCGAGCCTTCGCGCGAAGCATTGAGCTGCTTCAGCGCCTTGCCCTTGTGCCAGCGCGATTCCTTGTACTTCGGCATGTGGTCCGGCAGGTCGCGGTAGACACCGCCCGGACGGTAGTACGCCGCGTGCATGCGCGCGCCGGAGACCGCTTCATAGCAGTCCATCAGCTCTTCGCGCTCGCGGAAGGCATACAGCATCACCGCCATCGCACCAAGGTCGAGCGCGTTGGAGCCCAGCCACATCAGGTGGTTGAGGATGCGGGTGATTTCGTCGTACATGGTGCGGATGTACTGCGCACGCTCCGGCGCTTCGATGCCCATCAGGGTCTCGATCGCGCGCACGTAGGCGTGCTCGTTGCACATCATCGACACGTAATCCAGGCGATCCATGTAGCCGATCGACTGGTTGAACGGCTTGGACTCGGCCAGCTTTTCGGTACCACGGTGCAGCAGACCCACGTGCGGGTCGGCGCGCATGATGGTTTCGCCGTCCATTTCCAGGATCAGGCGCAGCACACCGTGCGCGGCCGGATGCTGCGGGCCGAAGTTCATGGTGTAGTTGCGGATTTCCTGCCGGCTTTCGGCGGCGTTGCTGGCGAAGGCTTCGCCGGCCTGGTGTACGTGGCTCACTTCACTGCCTCCTGCGCGCGCTCACCTTCTGCGGTCTGCAGACGGGCGTCGTCGCGGATCACGCGCGGCACGCCGACACGCGGCTCCACCGAGGTGACCGGTTCGTAGATCACGCGCTTCTTTTCTTCGTCGTAGCGGACTTCGACATTGCCGATCAGCGGGAAGTCCTTGCGGAACGGATGGCCGACGAAACCGTAGTCGGTCAGGATCCGGCGCAGGTCCGGGTGGCCTTCGAAGATCACGCCGTACAGGTCGAACGCTTCGCGCTCGAACCAGTTCAGGCCCGGCCAGATGCCGGTCAGCGAGGACACCACCGGCAGCGCTTCGTCAGGGGCGAAGCAGCGCAGGTGCATCATCAGGTTGTGCTGGTACGAACGCAGCTGGGCGACCACGGCGAAACGCTGGGTCGGCATGTGCTGCGGGCGGGCACCGTCGGCGCCGTTTTCCTCGGTGGGGAACTCGCCCCACGCGAAACGGCCCTGGGCCTTGCCTTCGACGCCACGGCTGAAGCCCTGCGAGGACACGTCGGCGGTGTCCCATTCGTCGGAGCCATAACCGAGGTAGTCGACGCCGCAGAGATCCACGGCCTGCTCGAAACCAAACTCGTCACGCAGCGCCAGGGCGGTGGCGTGCCACTCGGCGGCAGGCACTTCCAGCGTCACTTCGCCGCGGGGTTCGACCACGATGACCTTCGCACCTGCGAAACGTGCGGAGAGTCGGTCGATGAAGGATGCTTGCTCTGCCATGGGGGCTTGGCGCGCTCTTGTCAGGTGAAGGGGTCAGCGGGCGATGGTCTGTGTACGCCAGATCTTCTTCTGCAGCTGCAGGATCCCGTACACCAGCGCCTCGGCGGTCGGCGGGCAGCCCGGGACGTAGACGTCCACCGGCACCACGCGATCACAGCCGCGCACCACAGAATAGGAGTAGTGGTAATAGCCGCCACCATTGGCGCAGCTACCCATCGAGATGACCCACTTCGGGTCCGGCATCTGGTCGTAGACCTTGCGCAGCGCCGGGGCCATCTTGTTGACCAGGGTACCGGCCACGATCATCACGTCGGACTGACGCGGCGACGGGCGGAACACCACGCCGTAGCGGTCAAGGTCCAGGCGCGCGGCGCCGGCGTGCATCATCTCGACCGCGCAGCAGGCCAGACCGAAGGTCATCGGCCACATCGAGCCGGTGCGCGCCCAGTTCAGCAGTGCATCGACGCTGGTGGTGACGAAGCCCTTTTCCAGCAGCGGGTTGTCGCCCTCCGGCCGCAGGATGTCATCAACCCGGCCTTCCGGCGTGGGGTTGTTCATGAGGCCATCGAGAGTCTGAATCACTCCCATTCCAGCGCTCCCTTCTTCCAGACGTAAATGAAACCGAGGAACAGCATGCCGACGAACAGGCCCATGGTGATGAGCGAACGGGCACCCAGCTCCATGAAGACCTGGGTCCACGGCACGATGAAGATGATTTCCAGGTCGAAGACGATGAACTGGATCGCGATCAGGTAATAGCGCACGTCGAACTTCATGCGCGCGTCTTCGAAGGCCTCGAAGCCGCACTCGTACGGCGACAGCTTTTCCAGATCGGGGCGGCGGGGACCGAGGAATCGACCAACCAGCATCAGCGTAATGCCGATACCGGTGGCAACGATCAGAAACAGCAGAGACGGCAAATATTCGGCCAGCACAGCGATTCTCTCTTGCCTCTGCCGCCGCGCCTGCAGGCGCTTTGGCATGGGGGAGTGGACGGGAATCTGCCTGGCGCCTTGCGCGCCAGACGAACCCGCTTTACTTACAAATGGTGCCCAAGAGGGGACTCGAACCCCTACGACTTGCGTCGCTACCACCTCAAGGTAGTGCGTCTACCAATTCCGCCACCTGGGCAAACGATCACATCAGACTATCTTCCCGATGCGCCGCGTATTGTAACCGGCTTCAGTCTTTCTGGGAGCCTTCCGAAGGCTTTTCTTCACCAGAAACCGAAGATTCCGCCTGAGCCGGCACATTCGCGGCCGGAACCGGGGCGGCCGGGACCGCATCAGCCTTCGGAACGGCCGGCAGTTCACCCGCCGGAGCCGCCGGAGCGACTGCCGCCGGTGCGGACATCAGGCCCAGATCCTGGTCGGCCGCCGGGCGGCTGCCATGACCGGCATACCAGGCCATGAAGAGGCTGATGCCGAAGAACACGACAGCCAGCCACTTGGTCGACTTGGACAGGAAGTTCGAGGCGCCGCGCGCACCGAACACCGTACCCGAGGCACCGGCACCAAAGCCCGAACCCGCCGCCGCACCCGAGCCACGCTGCATCAGGATCAGCGCGATCATGGCCACAGCGACCAGCACGTAGACGACATTGAGGATCAACATCAGCATTGGAAACCGCCCTCGGACAAAACTTCTAGGATTAGTTCGCGGCCGCCGCCCGTGCGATGGCCAGGAAGTCCGCGGCCACCAGGGAGGCGCCGCCGACCAGCCCACCATCGACATCCGGCTGCGCGAACAGTTCCCCGGCATTGTCGGGCTTCACGCTACCGCCGTAAACAATGGGCAGTGAATCAGCGATTCTAGCATCGATACGCGCGACTTCGCCACGGATGAACGCGTGCACCTGCTGCGCCTGCTCCTTGGTGGCGGTACGGCCGGTACCGATGGCCCAGACCGGCTCGTAGGCGACCACAGCCTTGGCGAAACCGGCCGCGCCGACCAGCTCCAGCACCGGCGCCAGCTGGCTGGCGATGACCACTTCGGTCTGCCCGGCCTCGCGCTGCTCCAGGGTCTCGCCCACGCACAGCACCGGCACCAGGCCGGCGTGCTGGGCGGCGGCGAACTTGCGCGCGACCAGCTCGCTGCTTTCGTGGTGGTACTGGCGGCGCTCGGAATGGCCGACCAGGCCATAGCGGGCGCCGACCTCGACCAGCATGGCGGCGCAGACCTCGCCGGTGTAGGCGCCCTTCTCGTTGCTGCTCACGTCCTGCGCGCCAAAGGCCAGGCCGGTATCACCAAAGTCCTCGACCAGCTCCCCCAGGTAGGGCAGCGGCGGCAGGATCACCACGTCCACCCCCTCCAGCGGCAGCCCGGCGGCGACCTGCCCCAGCAGTTCATTGGCGAATTGACGGCTGCCATGCAGCTTCCAGTTTCCAGCGACGATCTTGCGGCGCATGAGCGGGTGGCTCCTGTGTGAAGTCAGCCGGGCATGATACCCGTTACGGCAAAAATCCGTTTCCGTGTAAGCGGTTACATGGATTTTCAGCCAGCGGCGCAGCCTCTCGTGGCGGGGGTGGGGTTGGGTTGGTC
>NZ_JASJSQ010000018.1:0-70445 GCF_030236855.1 Stenotrophomonas maltophilia group sp. Smal13 | reverse complement strand
CCGGGGGGCGGTGGTTCTGTGCCGCTGAACTTGGGCGTCGAATGGGACGACAACCCCGTCGAGCCCGTGATTCGGGGTCTCTCAGCAGCGGCGAGCATGCAGTGGGGCCGGGCGCCGCTCAGACGCCTTCATGTCGCTATTGGCTGGGGCGCAGCTCTCGTTGTGCGGACCGATCGTCTCGTTCCATGGGGCGGGGCGAACCGAATCGATCAGCAGGCGAGTGTGGCCTGGGGTATCTCCCCACATTTGCTTGCTGGGTGGGCTCTGCGATGGGGCAAGAGTGCGGGCGTTGCGGCAGGCAGAACTTTGTCTTGGCAGAGCCTGCCTCGCGTCGCGCATTCGTTGTCGGTGGACTGGTACTCGTTTCTCCCCGCGCGTAGGGCGAGCAGTGATATCTCGTGGGCACAAGGCACTGCCACACAGGTGGGAACGAAGATCGTGTGGCACGGCGAACCAGATAGGGTGGCTGGGTCTTGGGCGAGCCGGTGGCGGAGTCTGAGGCAGGCGAGACGAATGCCCCGCCTCCCCTGGGGGCGTGCGAAGCCGTTGCCTTGGATCGTTCGGCCGCCGGTCAAGCCAGATCCCGACCCGGACCCCGAGCCGCAGTTTCCTCCGGGGCACTCAGTCCCCCTCAACTTGGGTTGCACGCTGATCGATGTACCTGGTTTGGCCCCGCTCAATCTCGGAACCTCGGCGTGCTACGTGGTGCGCCCTCAACGCAGGACCTATGTCGTGATCAACACCGTATCTCTTGTCCGCCTCCCTGATCGCGTCCCCATCGAGGTGACCCGGATCTCGCTTGGTGCCAGTCGCGGCACGTGGGGGTGGACGTTCGATATCGAGCTGGCAGATCCGCAGCAGCTCGCGTTGCTGAAGCCCACCACCGCCGGGCCCAGGCAGTTCGAGGTCAATCTCAATGGCTACGTCTGGACGGGGATCATCGAGAGCTTCCAGAAGCAAAGGGAATTCAATGGCGGCGGTGTTCGCTTGAGCGGTCGTTCCCGCACCGCCCTCCTGGCAGCGCCGTACGCGCCGGCTCGGGTCAAGGCCACCACGGAAGAACGCAGCATGGCGCAGCTGGTGGCAGAGGAGCTGGCCGATACCGGCTTCGCCAGCACATACGACACCGTCGACTGGAACGTGCCGGCAGGCGCTTGGTTCTACGACGCCAGCACGCCGCTGGACGCCATCAGCGCGCTCGCCGAAGCGAGTGGGGGGGTGGTCCAGTCGGACCCCGCCGCGCCCTCCATGCGCGTGCGGGCTGCCTATCCGGTCAGTCCGTGGGATTGGCGCACCACGCAGCCGGACCACGTACTGCAGGAGGACATTGTGCTGACTGAAAGCCTGCAGATGCGCAGTGCGCCGTTGTACGACGCGGTGGTGGTGACGGGGGAACTGGCAGGGAAGGGAGTCACGTGCAAGGTGCGCAAGTCGGGAGAGGAGGGGCGCCTTTACGCCCAGCAGGTCAGCAGCCCCTTGATCACCGTGCCGGCAGCCGGCGCGGAGCGGGGCAGGAACATCCTGTGCGATCGCGGAGAGCAGGCTGCCGTCGACCTGACTGTGCCGTTGTTCGCTCAGCCCCTCAAGGCCGGGGAAGTCGGGCTGGTACTGCCGCTGGATCTGGTTGAGGTGGTCGGTGCTGATGGCACGTGGCACGGCCAGTGCGAGTCGCTGCGGATCGAGGTGTCTGCCGACGACCGGGCGGTGGTGATTGAGCAGACAGCAACCCTGGAGAGGCACTACACCGATGCGGACTGACCTGTGGGATCAATTCGGTGACCTGGTCGGTGGCAGCCCGAGGCTGATCGCTACTGTGACCGCGCACAACTCCGATGGCACCAGCAGCCTGACCACCTATGACGGCGTGCAGATGCGCGCCTTCGGCCAACTCCAGCTGTCGACGCCGTACAACGTGTGGGTGCGTGGCGGCAGGTTGGTGGAAGCTGCTCCGAACCTGCCGCTCTATGAATTGACCGTCTAGTGAAATAGGGCGCTGTCCATATGCCGGCAAGCATCCAGGCAGCGCAACAATACAAGTGACCTCAGCACCCAGCATTGCCCTGTGCCCAAATGGCTTGCGTGGCGAGTTCCAATTTTCTTCAGTAGTCTGCGGATCTTATTGGCTATGCGGATGGGTTTTGTCGGTGGTTTCTGGGCTTTGGGGGATTGATTCTGGGCGATGTGTACGTCAATGGATTTTTCAGGCGATTTCCGCCACTGGAGATATGCGCCTTGATTGCCTCCGCGACTCTCTCGTCCGACATGGGGATGCCGGAGGTGCGTTTGAAGTCCCTCACGTTGTATCCCCAGAATTCCTGATACATGTGGTCGTGCACCCGCCATCGTCTGGTAAGGGCCGCGCGTGCAAAGAGCCCCGAATCGAAGAGTAGTCGACGCAGGTCGCCCTCATCTTCAAAGGCGAGGGCAAGCAGATAGAAGTACGAAACCTCAATGTGCGTAATCTGAGCGCAAACGAGGGCTCGATAGGGTGTGGGGTCCAGGTGGCTTGGTAGTCGGTCTACAAGATGTGAGAGCAGCGATTTCAGTGTCTCACTAAGTCGGCGCTGGCGATCAATCTCTACCGTCAGGATCTTGAAGTTTCTGAAGTACAGGTAGTCGAGCTGCTTTAGATCCTGGGGTGTGAGCTTTCCCGCGTGATAGCGGTCCTGTATGGGGTGTGGAATCAAATGTACCCCTTCATCCTTCATCGCCTTGTGGGTGCGATTCGTTGAGGCCTTGAGGAGATCTCGTCTGCGGAGGGTGCCTCTCGGATTGCTGATCTCATCCAGAGTCACTTGGTAAATATCGAGAAGATTATAGAGCGACTCTTCGAAGTGTCTCGTTGCCTCGCTCTTCTGCTGGGCCTCGATCTGCCTCTCTTGCTGGCGGATCTGATTCTGCTGAAGGATGAGAGTTACTACAAGTCCGCCGAAGCCCAGTCCAGTAAAAAGAGAGTTTAGGACGCCGAAGCTATCGCCAAATTGTCCGTGCTCACTTAGGTTGCTGCCATGCAATGGAATCAACCCTGCATAGAAAGCAAAGAAGATCCCCAACATCGTGGCTATCGGTAGTAGCCACCAGGTCTTACGATAGATCGTGACGAAAAAATCCCCGATTCCCCTTCTGCTCACGTATATCCCCTTCAACTATCCATTTATGGCATTCTGCATCGAGAAGCGATACTGCGGCGGAGTGCCGAAAAGTCGCAGCTCTGTATACAGGTGCTTGATCTGTCGATATCGGATTGTACTGTGGACGGCCGTTTCAACTGTCATCTGTCCGAAGCTGTCGCGCGCACCTTCGAGCGTGATGCGGGCGCCCCAAGGGAGCGAGGATTGCGAGAGCTGCCGTTCAGTTCGGCTGTGACGCCGAAGGCCACTTCCGGTCACGGCAAGTAGCCATCGCCTACGACCGGGAGCGCGGACCAGCCCTCCATAGGTACCGATTCAGTTAGGTGCTCGCCTCGTTCGCAGCATTTGCGACGGCCGGTCGTATCCTTTCGGCCATGATCTCCTCCACCTACCAAGGCTTCCGCACCGCGCCGATCCCGTCTGGTTGGGTCCAGACCGGGGAACGTTGGGATCTGTGGTGGAACGGACGCTCAGTCGCCAATATCACGCCGGCTCCCGGCCGTGGTGTCCGCCTTCACTTGGATGCGCGAAAGATCTTCGAGACCAAGAAGGCCTTTGCCGCCAGCGTGTCTCAGGGCAAGCGCTACGCCGAACGCTGGTGCGCCGCCAGGTTGTACTCCGACCTACCTCTGCGCGAGGCCGTTGCCCGTCTGACAGACAGCACCCCGATCCAGCCGCCGCCGCCACTTACTGGCCTGCCCCCGACCCGCGAGCAGCAGCAACAGGCCCGGCGCTTGGCCGAGGCCGGGGTGAGGGAGGTGGAGCGCATCAAGGCGGCGCTGGAGCCGCGCCGACCGCCGAAAGAGACCAAGCCCAGAGCGCAAGACCCGATGAAGGGGCGGCTGCGTCGGAGCATGGGCCAATACCCGCGTGTTTGACTGATTCGCTTCCGGAAAACTCGACCCCCCTCACCTTGTGGCGCAACGGTTTGGTCGGGCCAGTTCCAGAAATTAATTCAATGCAAGTCATTGATTTTTTGGCAGAGTAAGGCCGACTTTTAATCTTTTGGTCGAAGGTTCGAATCCTTCACGGCCCACCATTGCGACAGAAGGGTTTCGGAGCGATCCGGAGCCATTTTTGTTTTTCCGCAATCGCCGATCTTTTCCGCAAAATCACTTCGTCGGGGTTACGCGGTCGCCCTTGCGCTTTCGCGTATAGGTCTCGGTCATCACCACGGACGAATGACCCAACTGGCGCTGCGCCTGGCGAATGTCTGCCGCCGCGTCTGCCTTGTCGGTGCCTGCCTTGGCCCGCAGGTCCCGGAACTGGAACGCCCCCTTGGCAACGCCTGCACGTGCGCGCGCTGCATCGAATCGGCTTCGCAGTTGGCCCTTGCTCAGCGGCTGGCCATACTCATCCAGCAGCAGCGCCGTGTGCACGATCACCGTACCTTTCTGCTTGCCGCGGCGCTTGAATGTCCTGGCACCGAAGCGCACCAGCAGCTCGGCCAGCTCACCCTCGATGGCAATGCGCAGCTTGTGCTTGGTCTTGCTCTGGCTGATATGCAGGAAGCCATCCCGCACGTCTCGCCGATCCATGCTGAGAGCATCGGACGGGCGCTGGCCAGTCAGGTAGGCCAGATCCAGCGCATCGCGCAGCGGCTGATCTGCTGCATCCCACACTGCCCGGTATACGTCATCCTCGACGTACACATCGCGGCCCGCTTCGCCGTAACCACGCACGCCCTTGCAAGGGTTTTCCGCGTCGGTGAAGCCCCATTCCCTACACTTGTTCCACAGATGGCTGAGCAGCGCTTTCTCGCGGTTGGCGCTGACCATGGCCACCGTCCCGTTCTTCGTTCGCCAGTCCAGGTACTGCCGAACGTGAAGCGGCCGGATCTTCGCCAGCGGCGCTGGTGGATTGCAGAAGAATTCTTCCAGCTTCGCCAGTTCTGCCAGGTTGACCTTGGCCGTTGATGCGCGCTTCTTGGGGATAACCAACTGTTTGTAGCGAGCCGCTGCATCCCGGAAGGTCACGATTTCCGGAACAGCCGCTTCGGTCGCCATCAGCTCCGCCCATTTGCGAACGGCCTCCGGGTAGCTTTTACCCAGCGGAGTTTCTCGCCGCGGCTTACCGCCATGGTCGAAGAAGTAATACGTGGTTTTTCCCCGCGGCCGCTTCCGCATGTGCGGGATCGCGCCCGGATCCTTTGAACGTCGTCCCATTACGCAGCAGGCCTCAACGCGTTGCTTGACCACCCACCTTCTACATCAGGTGCTTTCTTCGCTGACCCATCGACGGCCGACCACATCACCACCGGCCAGCCGGCAGCGTTGATGGTATGGGGGATTCCGTTCCGGGCCAGATTCTGGATCTGCCGACGCTTGGTGTGTGCGCCTGTCAGCTCCGCCACATCGCCGTGCGCGCCAGGACGCATGATTTTGTCAGCCGTTGACACGGCGCACCTCCCGCGGCGAGCCCAGCAGTGGAAGCTGCAGCACATTCTCTGGCAAAGCCGGTTCCGCCTTGCGCGCGCTGCGCGCGGGACGGTTTAGCCTGCGCCATGCAGCAATGGCCGCGTCGGGCTCCGCGTGCTTGCTGGTCGACCTGCAGGCGCACTCGACCAGGTGGCCACCGCCGGCGGAGGCGCAGTGCTTGTCGTGGATGTGGCGCGCGCGGTGGCCGGCGGCGCAGTTCGGCAACCCTTCCGGGTGGCTGATATGTTCCTGGGTCATGGCTTGTTGCACTCCTCGATGTGGGCTTCGAGCTTTTCGATCAGGAAGGTGGCTTCGGTGGCCCTGCGGCGGCGTTCGTGCGTGCTGACCGGCGCGGGGCCGGCGTCCCGGATCCACTTCAGCGGCTCAAGGAGCCAGCTCGCCTCTACCGGGAGCCGGGTGCGCGGGTCGACTTTCTGGATCAGCGGCTCACAATCCGGCCCGGCCCAATCCTCGCTGTCGCCGCAGCGGACGCACACGCGCCCCCGGAATTCGTGCAGCTTCTCCGGTTGGATCACGCGCGGGGTTTCGAATAGGGCGCGGACAACGAGCCCACGCTGGTGGGCGGCGTAGACGTGCCCAGCGTCGGCTTGGACCCAGCAACCCGGGCTCACGTCCTTCTTGTTGCGATACTCCCAGCGGACAGGCTGCGCGGTGTAGAGCGCGGTCATCAGGGTATCCGCCCACGCGCGGACCTGGTTGGCGGCAACGGCGCCGCCGGCGGGATCGACACGCCGCATGGCGGCGACGACCGCAGCGACAGGCGACGATGCTTTGGTGGCCTCGACAACGGTGGCCGGGGAAATAGGCAGTGGTGCGGTCATACGAACAGGTCCAGTTGGGCCGGCAGTGCCGGCGGCGAGGGTGGGGCAGCGACGGCCAAAGGCGCGGGCCTCACGCGGATCAGGCACTCACCCTCGCCACGCATCTGCCACGGTCTGCCGGCGATGGGCACAAGGTCGTGGTAGCCACCACCACCGCCCACCCGGTCCTTGACCTTGACCTGGTAGTAGTCGCGGCCACCGAACTGCGTGTGGTGCCCGGCGCGTGGCTGCACCGAAACGACAGTGAAAATCGGGATCAAACGATGCCACTCACTGGCCCGCACTTCGTCTTCGTAGTGCCACGAGTCATCCAGATGGCGGTCCATCGAGAGAACCTGGTCACCCACCGCGAAAGGCTCCAGGCTATCGACATCGCCGTGTGCCGACTTGTGGACCGGAGGGAAAAAGTCGCGGATGGCGAAGAAAAGCCCGCGGCCGTTCGCGTCAGTGAATTCGGCAATGGGGAAGTAGGCAACGGCGATGCCGCCTTCCCGCAGCAGGTAGAAGGCGGTGCCGCACGTGGTCGGCCCAGCCGCCTCATGCTTCCGCAGCGACTGGCGCGACCAGCCGCTTTCCAGCAGGTCGAGGACGACACGCTCTGCGAGATCCATTCCGATCTCCCGATGCATCACGCGTTCGCGCTGGTCGAACACGTGGACCATTGCAGCGGTGAGCAGCTGGTCAGCCATATCCCTTCATCTCCATCGCCTCGCGCATCGCTGCGTCGAACTCGTCAGCGGTCAGCCCTGCCGAGTCGCCAGCGCCGCCTTGGACTGAATCAATGATCTGGTCGCAGTCAACGTCGGCCGGTTCGCAGCCATACTTCTCGATGCAGAACTCACACAGGGCCTTGTTTGCCCAGTAGAAGGCGTTGGCACCCTTGGTTGTAAGATTGATCAGGCGTTGCAGCTTCCGGCGCTCGGTTGCGCTGTCGATGCTCATTTGCCCACCGCCTTGCTGTCGATCAGGGCGCGTGCGTCAGCGAACTGCTGCGTCATTGCCCGGCCACTTGCAGCGACTTCCTCGCGGGAGTAGCCATCGACCGACGCACAGACGACGGCCAATCCCTCAGCGGCATCAAGCGCGGCGCGCACTGGGCCCAGGTCAACGACCTGCGCGGGCTTGTACTCCTCGGCCGCCTCGATGGCGTTCTGCCAGGGGCAGTTGGCGCTGCTGTGCTCGCCGATATCCACGCCAGTGATGGCTGCGATGTGGCCGGCCAGGTCGTCGGCTACTTCGTGGTAGCGGTCGCGCTGGTCAATGGCCTCGCCGAGTGCGCGATCCAAGCCATCCAGATAGACCTGTGCGGGCTGCTGCGCGGGCGGGGCGGTGTAGAGCTTGGTCCCGACGGGCAAGTTCGGCTTGATGATGTCGCTTGTGCCGTCGCTGCTGAACGTCTCTCGGGAAACCTCTGCCACCGGCTCCCCCACCGGCTGTCGGGCGGCCTTCTGGGTGCAGAATTCCGTTGCTTCGCCCAGAGCAACGCTATCCGGTTGCTTGGACGGCTGGCGGGCGGCGAGGGCGGTGTGGATCGCATTCCGTGCAGCGATCATGTCGAACTCGTCGCCTTCGCTTCCCGCTACATAGGCGTCGACCAGGATGCGATCAACCTCCGGCCAATAGTGGGATGCATCCCCCTGACCACCCGGGGAGGGCTGGGCGGCGTATAGGCTCGTGCCATCTGGAAGGTCGGACCTCAGGCCGAAATCCGTCCACGAGAGTGACCCGGAGTTGAAGCCCTTCCGCAGTACGGTAGCCACTGCCTGCTGATGGTCCGGGGAGGGCTGGGCGGAGAGGGCGGCTTGCCATGCTGCCCAGCACCAGTCGGTATTGAGGTCGGCATAATCACCCTTCATGCCGTCAGCTGAACATTTTGCGGTGTCCAATTCCCGCTCTTCGGCCCACGCCTCAAACCGCGCCCGCTCGGCCTGATCCCCCAGCCTCACCCTCCCACCGGGCCGCGCGTCCGCCAGCGTTGTCTTGTCGTTGCTCATGCCTGCATGTCCTTGCTGTTGGTGGAGCGCGCGCCGCGCGCCCTGGCTTCAAGTTGTTCGGCCATGCCGAGGTAGTAGGCGTGCCGTTCCAGACGGATCGATTCAGGGAAGTGGAAGTGCTTCAGCGACTCTTCCGCCTGCACGCGCCAGGCGGCTGCCTCGCGCGCTGGGTCGTCGTCGAAAATGTCCATCTGGACCGGCTTGGCCATGGGTCAGTGCTTGTCGACGGCGCGGTGACGGCTGTAGCCCATGCCTTCGATGGGGATCCCGCACCAGGTGAGGGTGGCGCCGGGGATCGGCTCGGGCTTCGCTTCGCGCCACGGCTGCTTCGAGCCAGCCTTGCGCGCCCGCATCCATGCCGCCTTGGCTTCATCGCGGTACGGCTTCTGCATGCGCGCGAGGATCCGGCGCACGCAGTGCTTCAGGTCTGAAGCCTGCAGGACGATGCGCGGTGGCCGCTGGCCCTTGGCGGTGGTATAGCCCTGAACGAACCCGGCGACCTGCTCACGGATCAGTTCAACCCGGGGCATTTCGCCGTTTTCCTTCTTGGAAAACTCGGGCTCGTGCTGGAAATCGACAACGACGGAATCGGTCATGGCGGATCTCTGGGGAATAGGTTGCCGGCTGTGTGGAAGTCCTGCCGGCGGGGGAGGCCGGATGCGCCGGCCGGGCGGTTGCTCAGTGGGTGTCGTCAGCGGCCAGCGGCGCGCGCTGCCGCTCGGCGGTGCGGCGCTGCATTTCGGCCTTGAAGGCTGGCCAGGTGGTCTGGAGGTCTTCCCAGCAGCGCCATGCGAAGAACACGGTGCCGATGGCGCAGGCGAGGGCGACGGGTTCGACCTGGTTGCGCAGTGCCCAAGGGAGCAGTGCGAGCAGCAGGCCGACCACGACGGCGCAGAAGAGGGGCAGGGCTAGGTGGCGCATTACTCGGGCTCCTGTTCGGCGGTGGGCTCGGCCGGCACCGGCACCGGCACCGGGCCGATGGGCGGGGCGATGGGCGGGATGCCGACGGCCATGGCGGCGAAGAAGTCGTGGTCAGTCATGCGGCTGCTCCTTCGGCGATGTGGCTATCGACCCATGCACGCATGCGCGTCCACCGCTGCTCCGGCGTTTCGTTGTCCCAGCGCCACTCGCCGTCGTTCTCGTGGACGATCTCCGCCGCCATCGCCTCGGCGATGCCAAACGCCTTGCTCACGGCCTCGCGGTCGTTGGGGTCGAGGCCGGTCATGTCCAAGCCGCGCTTGGCGCCGATCACCCCCAGCGTGCAGTGGCAGCCGGTGGTGTCCTGCAGCTGCTCGGCAATGAGGCGCCTTTCTGGCATCGCGTCGAGGGCGTCGCGCAGCTCGATCAGGAACTGCTGCCCGCGCTTCCCGCGCAAGGCGGAAGAAACCGCGCCGCGCCAGCAGATCAGCGGCCAGGTGTCGCAGTCGTCGCTGTATCCGCTGCGGCTCATGCAGCACCCGCCTGTGCACGCGCTGCGCGGCGGGCGGCGGCGACTGCGCCTGCAGCGCTCTGGCCGTGCCGCAGTACGGCATTGGCGGCGATGCTGGCGGCGATGACGACCTGGTAGGGGAGGAGGCCCCAGCGGCGCCCGGCGCGGGCGACGATGCCTGCGGCTGCAGCGGCGCGCTGAGCGTTGGAGTGGTGGGCGAGGGCGGCGCTCATGCGGCGGCGTCCTGCTTCGCGGCGCGCAGCGCCTGGGCGCTCTGCAGCAGTTGCTGCGCGAGCTGCTCGGCTTCGCTGGCATCCATTTGGACACTGACGTTGCCGAACTGAGCTTTCACCGTACCCAGCAGCGGCAGCGCGAAGGCTGCTGGCGTGAGGTCCTTGAAGAAGCCAAGGGCGAGGGTGGCCATGCGTGATCTCCTGCGCCCGGCCCCGGGATGGGGTGGTGTTGGGCGACCGGGCTAGATTAGGAGTGGCTAATCATCCAGGCAATAGGAGTGGCTAATATTTTTCTGAATGGAGTACCTAACGTCTGGGCCTGCGCGGGCCGGATCAGCGACCACCCCTGCAAGTGATACGGCTGAGCCAGGCTGGGACACTAACGCAGGGTCACCGAAAGATGAGTTGGCAACGGACTATGAACGAACGTGTTTAACGTTAAAACTTTCGCCCCCGATGAGGGGTCTACCTAGCATCTAGACCATCCTGGGAGCCATGAGGCCTTGTGCCGCAAGGGCTTCTAAAGATCTTGCGAGATGTGCCGAAGATTTGTGGACACGAGAAATCTGAACGAAATTTGCGAACATGCCGTTTTGTCAACCGTTGACGCGTAGAACAGTTGTGCTAACGGGTGCTTCGCACTTACAATCCCGCAACTTGACTTAGGCCGCGGATCGGTCAGCACGACCAGTCAGCCTTCGTCTCAACGGGGGATCCATAAGGAAATGAATGCTTTGGTCATAAGCTCCGAGCAAGAAGAGCTGGAAATTTTGGTCAGCGGGATTTGGAACGACTGCATTGGCTCTATCAATGACGTCCTTGCTGGTCACCGCTACTTTGGGTTCACGCACTTTGCGACGTATGCGGACCCTTCAATTGCAGATATTGTGAACAGCATCCGGCTTATTGACGCGGCGTTGAACACGATGTTGGATACTGATACCGAGCTTCTGTCTTTTGAATGTCGCAAGACGCTGGAAAACTGCCAGCAGAGCATGCACCTCATCCGCCGTGTGCACATGGCTCTGAAGTTCGACAACCAGGCGGAATACGATGAAGCTGTCGCAAAGCTGAGCTCTCAACGCCAGCACTGATAGTTGTCTCGATCACCTACCGATAGATAAGACCCTCCCTGGAGCTACGTATGAATGCTGATGCCATGAAATTTGATCTTCACGCCTTGGCTGCGCCCAAGTCGCGCGCCGATCTGATCGCTCTGGCCAGCGAAGTGCGCGCTGAGTTCGCCAACATCCGCGCGCGCATGGCAGATATCCTGGCCAATGAGCAGGCGAAAGCAGCTGCGTAATCGCAGGTGCTTGTGGTGAACGGAAAAAGCCCCGCTTCGGCGGGGCTTTTTTGTTGTCCCAAATTGGGTCAGTAGTGGGAATTTCCTCGCTACTTAGAACTTCCGCAGACCTGCGTGGATCAGCGCCTTACCCAGGATGCTTACATCGCCAGGATCTGGCCTATACGCCGGGAAGTCAGTGTTGACGCTGACCACGTAGAGACCGTCTCCGCGCTTCTGCAGCATCTTGATCTGCGTCTCGCCCCCGATGTTGATCAGGTAGTAGTCGTCGCCGTCGAAGTAGTCGCAGCTGGTGTCGATCCAGACAATGTCGCCGTCTTCGAGCTTGGGCCGCATCGACGGCCCGCGGCCGGTGATGATCTGGATCCTGCCTGGCTTGGGTAGGTAACCGAGCTTCCTGCGAACTTCCCATTCTGCGACCTCGATGGTCTTCACCACCTCTGGGTAGTCCTGGTTGACCATCCCTGCACCCATCCCTGCACCCCCTTCAAACAAGTCGAAGCGAACATAGCCGGGCGGCGTCTCAATCTCTCGGACTGGCGAGATCCATTCAATCGGATCCGTGCCGGATTGCATCTGTCCCTTGCCAGTGGCCAGCCACGTCTCGTTCACGCCTAGGGCCTTGGCGGCGGCCAGCAGGTTCTCGCCGCGGAGGAATTTTGCTTTGCCGCTGAACCAGCCGTTGACACTGGGCGCGGAGATCCCGACACGGCGGGCAAGTTCCGCCTTGGTCAGCTGGGCGTGCTCGATTGCGAGCGTCAAACGTTCGGCAAGAGTAGTCATTAGGAAAGGCTAACGACAATTGAATTAGGACTGGCTATTGACTGAAGCATTAGCTAGTCCTAATCTTGGCGGCATGGACAACCTTACTGCTTCCGAGATCATCGACCGCTTGGGTGGCACCACCGAGGTGGCCCGCATCTGCCGCATCAAGCCGCCGTCCGTCAGTGAGTGGCGTGCCAGTGGAATCCCTCCAGCGCGCAGGCAGTTCCTCGAATTGCTGCGGCCGGAAGTCTTTGTGGGGTCCAGCATTGCAGCAGTCCGCCAGCTGGTTGACAGCCGCATGAGTAAGCGCGCGCTGCGCGCCAAGCTCGGTATGGCCAGCGACAAACACCTGGCCACCTTGCTGCAGCTCCCTCTCGAAGAGGTCGCGGCATGGCCAGAGGAGGGCGTTCTGCCCGCCTTGCCGCAGATACAGCGCTTGCTCGGCGCTGAGCCCCAGGCCGCTGCTGAGCCCGCGAACGATGATCCCGACGCGAATCGCATCGCCCCGGTCGACACCGCCTGAAAGGCCATCCCTGGCCGTCGTCCCTGAGTTGTTGATCTCCATGGCGCCATCGTGCGCCACCCCTGAGAGCCTGTCATGAAGCCCAAGCCCCATTTCCTGCCCAAGCGCCAGACGGTGATCTACGGATTCACCGAGCAGATGCTGCGCGATACCGGCACCAACCGCCGGAGCTTCGCCATGGTGGTGGCCGACCAGTACCTGTCGATGTATGCGCAGGACGACCGCGAAGTGCCGTTCCGCATCACCCTCGGTGGGGAAGGGGACGGCGATGCCGACAAGAAGCACAACGGCCAGATCCTCGGCCGCTACCTCGACGGCGTGGTCAAGACGCTGCCGGCCGATCTCGAAGATGCCTGGGTGATGAGCCTGCCGGAGCCGTACCGCAGCAACTGTGAGCGCGCGCTGGGGCGCCGTCGCGGCATCCTGCCGATCCGCATGGACGCCATCGAAACGTCCGCCGATACCGTAGGCGTTGGGCAGTTGATGAAGGACTTTGGCGACCTCTGCGCGGCGGTCAGCCCCGCAGTCGCCGATGGCGTGATTGATGAGAAGGACCGCCCCCACGGTCAGAAGATCATCAACGAAACCGACGACCTGGTCATCAGCGCACTGACGTTCCGCAAGGCGGTGATTCGCGCCATGGGACTGGAGACCGCCCGATGAGCCATCTGGCCCGTTCCACCGATCCCAGTGGCAGCCATGTAGCCGCTGCTGACCTTGTCGCCACCGGGGCGCTGCGCGTCCAGCACGCCAAGACAGAGGCCGTTGTGACCCGCCATCCCGGCCACAGCAGTCTGCATCTCTCGGTATTGACCGGCCTGGACCGCCACATGCTGGGCCGCCGTCTGCCTGAGTTGGCCCGAGAGGGGCGCATCTGGCGTGGGCCGACCGCTCCGTGCGCCACCACCGGCAAGCCTGCGTGCACCTGGTGGCCGGTGGCGCCGGGCGAAAACATGACGCTGGGGCTCTGACATGTCGACCATCATCATGTCGCAGTGCTGGCCGCTGCAGGGCCTGAGCGTGACGCAGAAGGCTGTGCTGATCTCGCTGGCTGACCAAGCGAACGACGACGGCGTGTGCTGGCCGGCGGTCGGCACCATCGCCGCGCGCTGCTGCATGTCGGCGCGCGCTGTGCGCAGCGCCATGGATCACCTGGAGGCCGTAGGCCTGCTGGCGCGCGATCGCCGGTTCAACAGCAGCACGGTCTATTCGGTTACGCCGGCCAAATTCAACGCTGCAGCTGCGCCGTCCAAGGGCACCCGCAAGACTGGAAAGAACGGTACTGCACCGGGCGCAGGTGCTGCGCCCCATGCAGGGGGTGCGCCCGGTGCAGGTGGGGATGCGCCCGCTGCAGGAGGGGATGCACCGGGCGCAGGTCTGGAGGTGCGCCCCGTGCCGCCTAACCGTCATATAACCCCCATTGAACCGTCAGATGAACCGCCAATTGCGCCGCCGGTGGCGACGCCGCCGACGAAGGCGGAGCTGGAGGAGCAGATGCAGCTGGCCTGCAAGGCGACGTGGGCCGCCTACCGGGCTGCCTACCGTATCCGCCACGGTGTGGACCCTGTTCGCAACGCCAAGGTCAACACCAACGTTCGGGATCTGGTGAAGCGGCTGGGCCGGGAAGAGGCGCCGCAGGTGGCGGGCTGGTTCCTGAGCGTCAACGAGAACTACGCCGTGAAGCGGATGCACGACCTGGGCGTGCTGCTGGCCGGGGCCGAGGCGTACCGCACGCAGTGGGCGACCGGGCGGCAGGTGACCGACACCAGCGCCCGGCAGCAGGACCAGACGCAGGCCAATGCCAACGCGGCCGACGACGCCAAGGCGCTGCTGCGCCGCTTGAAGGGGAACGCGAATGCTTAGTGATGCTGATCAGGACAGGCTGGTCGAAATGCTGGTGGCCACGGCCGAGGTGATGGGCGAGCAGATCCGCCCGGCCGCTGCCGCTTACATGGTCACCGATCTGGCGACCTATCCGCTGCAGGTGCTGGCCAACGCGCTGACTGCCTGCCGCCGAGAGGTGAAAGGCAAGCTCAGCCTCGCCGCGATCATGGAGCGCATCGACGACGGACACCCGGCACCCAACGAAGCTTGGGCCGTGGCCATCCGCGCCGCTGACGAGGCGGTGACGCTGGTGTGGACCGTGCAGACCCGGGACGCATGGACCGCGGCGCTGCCGCTGGTGGAGGCCGGCGACAAGATCGCAGGCCGGGCTGCATTCCTGGAGGTCTATACCCGGTTGGTGAAGGAGGCGCGCGCTGTAGGCGGCTGTGCCGTCTACCAGCCGTCGCTGGGCCATGACTCCGGCGCACGGGACGCAGCGCTGCAGCAAGCGGTGGCAGCCGGCCGCCTGGCGCACGAGCAGGTCGCTGATTACCTGTCGCTGCCACCGGCCACGCCCGCGTTCAATCCGATTGCGCTACTGGCTGGCCGAGTGGAGACGAGTCCGCAAGCGAGCGAGCGCGCCCGGAAGCGGCTGGCCGAGATCGCAGAGCTGCTCGGTTCCGCTCAGGACGCCGCGGCATGAGGGAGGACCACGTCGAACTGGAGGTGCGCCCGGTGTCCGAGCCAGTAGCGGTGGCAGGCTGGTATCTGGCCTATGGGTACGGGATCAAGCCGCTGGTGCTGTACGCCACCCGTGGCACCCGGGTGTGGCGCGATGGGATGCGCCAGATCCCGATCACCCGCTATGCCGGCCCGATCCCGGAGCTGCGCTGATGTGGTCGAAAGCACCACCGCCGAACAAGGAAGAGTCGGCCCGCATCGAATTGGCCAAGACCGGCCCGTGCATGGCCTGCCTGGCGCTGCAGATGCAGGGCCTGCTGGAGCCGGAGCTGGTGGTCTATGGCTGCGACTACAACCACGCCAAGAGCGGGAACGTGCGGCGGGGCCACGCGGAGGGCTATGGCCTCTGCAAGTGGCATCACATGCGGTATCCGCTGGAGGGGAACACCTTCGCGACGATGCGCCAGATCTACGGCCCGAGCCTGATGGATGGCTCGCGGACCTTCCACGAGACGTACGGCTCCGACGACGAGCTGATTGCAAACCAGACCTGCGTGAACGAATTGAGGGCGGCAGCATGAAGAAGACGAAGGCCATGGCGCCGAGGATCAACCCCCAGCGTGTCCCACGTGAGCGGCGGATGGACCACAACACCGTTTCCCGACCCAAGCGGCTGAAACCGGCGAAGAACGCGACCGGCCCGGCCGAGACGGTGGAGCAGTTCAAGGCGCGTGGTGGGCAGGTTCAGCGCCTGACGGCAAGCTGGGAGCAGCGAGCATGACCGCCGCCGCGTTGAAGCCGTGTCCGTTCTGCGGCGGCGTAGCCAAGCTGGAAACCTTCAATGAGGAGCACTCGATCTTCGGAGATGTTCCGTGGTTGCGCATGCGCTGCAGCTTCTGCCAAGTGCTGGAGCCTCAGCTTGCAGAGGGGCCAGAGATCGACCTGGCCATCGCGTGGAACACTCGCGTTCCAGTGGCACAGGCCTGGCAGCTGATCGCTGGAGCACCCCAGGACGGCACGCGGCTGATGCTGTGGGACTCGGTGAGCAGGCGGCCGGTGTTCGGGAGCTGGCGCGGGGACAACCCGGCGATCACGCACTATGCGGCCGAGCCGGCTGGTCCCGCGGCGGTCTGATGAACGCAACCAAGAATCCGGCGCGATCGCGCGCTGCACGAGCAAACCACCAAGGGGAAGGCGCATGAGGACGAGCAAGGCACGCGAACTGTTGGCAAGCCGGATGGGCCCGACGGCGACGAAGTTAGACGTTGCCGGTGGCGGCGGTAGCGGACGGCCGGATCTGACTGCTCAGGACATTGCTGCGGCGCTCGGAATGGTGCCCCCAGGCCTGGGACGAGAATTGCTTGAGACATGCTACTGGCCGGATTCATGCAGGGGATCGATGAGGCTGAGAGACGAGGTCGTTGCGCTCGTGGTTCCTGAGTTCAAACGACAGCTGCAAGAGCTCGCTGATGCACGTACGGACTTCGGACTTGCCGAAGTATGTGTTGGCTGGGTCGGCCGTACGACTCTGGAACAGAGGCAGTATCGAGAACGCTGCCGAGATCGTCTTGAGTCTCTCAAAAAGAAATGTTGGCCGGTATCAACCTTGGAGTCTCTCCCTACCTTGGCCGGAGCCATCGTGCAGGAATTGACCTCAAAGGGGGCGTGCAGAAGCTGTGGTGGCGTCGGGAAGCGCGTAGCGGGAGAGCATCTTCTCGTCTGTCCAGAGTGCGGAGGTGAGGGTGTTGCCGAGGTGAGTGACAGACAGCGAGCTGCACTGATCGGACGAGATGAATCGACGTACCGCGCCAAGTGGAGAGTCGTGTACGAGTGGATGTTCGATCGGATGAGTGCTGCCGAAGCGACAGCGGCAGATCAGCTTGCGCGCGCGCTGAGCAGACATGCGGCCTAGCCCAAAACCACGGGATTGAGCCTCCCGCAGGGTGACAACTAGATTTCCTAGCATCGCGAGGATCACTTCATTAGATCCAAGTTCACGCACTGATCGCGATAGGTGCAGACGAGCCCCGGCCTTTGGTCGGGGCTCTTTCGTTTCCAAAACTAGGAGCTCACTACATGAACACGAACATCCGCCCGTTTGGCGATCAGATCCCGACCCTACCTCCCGTTCCCGCTCTGCCGCCGCCGAAGATGGAGAACATCGGTGGCTCGATGGCGAGCCTCTTTGTCACGGCAATGGAGGGGTACAAGGGCGACTTCAATGGCGATGGTCTTCAGCTCTCGGAAGGGCCGATTGAGCCCGATGATGAAGTTCCGTCCGATCCGGAGCGAGATGCCGCTGAGGCAAAGCTCCGAAACAGTGCCGAGTTCCAGAAGCTGCCTCGCACAGTACGGGATACGGCCTTCATGAGTCGCAAGGAGGCGATTAGCTGGGCCAAAGCGCTGGACAACGGTCTCAAGATCCAAGTGGTGGCAAACACTCAGAGTGGCAATGCAGCGACCTATGATCCCAGTACGAAGACGATCTATCTGAAACAGTCATATGTCGACGCAGCGAGCGGCGAAGAGTATTACGGGTACAACAGCGGATTGTTGCTGGGCAGTCTAGTTCACGAGCTGGGACACCACCTGACCTTGGGCCAGATCTCTGTAGATCCGACGACCAGGGCAAATTACATCGATGGGAATCTCACAATCGAAGCCGCCGCCATCGTCAACAACCTGATTACATACCATCTGCTCGGCCATCAGGGATACGACGTGTTCGTGGGAGGTGGCAACGTCAACAACGTGTTCTTCACCTTCTACGAGCAGTTCATCGGTGACAACAACATCGACTCGCTCATCAACAAGATTAAGTCGCAGCTGCTGATCAACGGCACCTATCCCGACTACTACGGCCAGTACTGGGATCAGTACCTCAAGCCCTAAGTGCGAAACGCGTGCGGGATAGCTAGTCCCGCACCTTCTTGTGTACTTTTCTCAGCATTGCAGAGTACGCCCCGACTTCAGGTCGGGGCTATTTTTTTGCCCGCGTCCCAGCCGGACAAACTCTCGTGCCCAGCCGGCGCCAGGGGTGGGCACCCATCAACCGGGAGGGGCTTATGCCGAACCGGACAAGTCACGGGGCCACCATGAAAGACGAGATCATCAGCACCGCGGCCGGCGCGGTGGCCAAGGCCGCGCCGCCGGTAACCGTTGCCGGCGCCGTCGCTGCGGGAGCGGATCTAGACCGTGTGGTGGTGGTGTTGACCATCGTCTATCTCGTGGGCCAGATCGCCTACCTCGGCTGGCGCTGGGTTCGCGAGTGGCGGCAGAGGGCGCGAGCATGAAGGCCAAAATCATCGGTAGCAGCGCCGCCGCCGTCATTGCTTTGGCTGCGGCCGCGCTGGTGAAGCCATGGGAGGGCTACTCGCCGACTCCCTATGTCGACATGGTCGGCGTTGTCACCTACTGCTACGGCGATACCAGCCGCCCGGATAGGGCGGTCTACACCGAGCAGGAGTGCGCCGAGAAGTTGAACAGTCGGCTGGGCCAGTACCTGACCGGCATTCAGGCATGCATCCGCGTGCCACTGCAGCCCCACCAGGCTGCGGCGCTGCTCAGCTGGACCTACAACGTGGGCGTGGGCGCTGCCTGCCGTTCGACGCTGGTAGGGCGGATCAACGCTGGCCAGCCCGCCGCGAGTTGGTGCCCGGAGCTGGACCGCTGGGTCTACGCCGGTGGCAAGCGCGTGCAGGGCCTGGTGAACCGCCGAGCAGCTGAGCGCCGGATGTGCGAGGGCCGGTCGTGAAGCGCATCGCCATCGCAGTCGCCGTCTTTGTCCTGTGGTCCGGCGCCATGGTCGGCGTTGGTTGGGCCTGGCGCAGTGACCGGGCAGAGGGCAGGGAGGCCACCCAGCGCGCCGCCGGCGCCGAGGCGGTCGCCGCTCAGGTGAACCAGACCCGTGCCACCGAGCACGCTCAGGCCGAGACGCTGGCCGCCATTGGAGCGAAGCATGAAGAAGACCGCGCTGCGGCCGAGACCGTCCCTGCTGCTGTTGTGGCTGACCTGCGCGCTGGTCGTCTCCAGTTGCGCGACGACCTCGCCACCTGCAATACCGCTCGCCTGTCCGAAGCCGTCGCCGGCGCCGTCGAACGTGATGCGCACGCCGAACTACGAGCAGAGGTTGCGGGAGCTGCTGTTCAAATCGGCCGCGACGCCGACAACCACGTCCGTGCCGGCCAAGCAGTGATAGCGGCGGACCGCAAATAGTCGGGAAACCGAATTCCAACCCAGAACACATTGAGACCCGGCTAAGTGCCGGGTTTCTCGTTTCAAGCGCGGCCTAGGTTCGCTACCGAACGTCTGTCGACCTGCCCGACAGGCTGGCCGCGCTTCCTCTTCAGGCAGATCAGGAGGAGCAGGCATGTCCAATGTCATTCAGCTGGCAACCGCCGATGGTGAGGCGCGCGCTGATAGTGCGCAGATCGCCGAGAACCTCGGTGTAGCGCATGAAAGCAGCATCAAGCTCGTTCGGCGCTATCGAAAAGAGTTTGAGCGCTTGGGAAGGGTCGGATTTCAAATCCAACCCTTTCAAACCAGTGGCGGCCAACAGACACGCGAGGTTGCGCTGCTCAATGAAGATCAGTGCTACTTCCTGCTGTCTTTGTCGCGCAACACGCAGAGGGTCGTGGACCTCAAGGTGAGGCTTGTTCAGGCATTCAGTGAGGCACGGCGTGCCGGAGTGGTCCAATCGCTGTCTGTTTGGTATCAGCTGCAGGCTGTCCAGCTGGAAGAGAAGAACTCCGCCGCCAAGGGATCTTATGGGTCGCGCCTGATGAACAACCGGAAGCGCGAGAAGGCTGGGCTGCATCGTGAGTTGGCCAGGCTGGAGGCGCAGGTGGTCATTCCCCTGTTCCCCGGCGAGGCTGCAGCATGAACCGGCGAGGATTCCTGCGCGCGCTGGGTGCCGTCCCCGTCATTGCAGCGGTTCCGGCCTTCGTAGCTCGCTTGGCGCCCGCCGCAGCTACCGCGCCAGTGACTGCTGACAGCTTCAAGGTGCTGGCCCCGGACGGCGCGGTGCCGGTGGAGGTTGGTGGCGGAGCCACGACCATTCGCCATGCAGGTGGGCGGACTGAGTACCGGGACGGCCGTTGGGACGTTTACGACGCGCGAGGCGTACTGAGGATCAGCATGGGGTGCCTGTGATGGCTCCCGGAGGCAAGGCGGAACGCCGCATGCTCGCGCTGGGCCGGCTGAAGACCGGCGAGATGAACAAGACCGAGGCGGCTTATGCCGAGCGTCTGCGCGCGCTGCAGGCATCGGGTCAGATTCTCTGGCACAAGTTCGAGGGCCTGAAGCTGCGTCTGGCGGACAACACCTTCTACACGCCGGACTTTGCCGTGCTGGAGGCCGACGGTGTCATGGCCTGCCACGAAGTGAAGGGCCACTGGCAGGACGATGCCAGGGCCAAGATCAAGATTGCCGCCGCCATGTACCCGTTCCGCTTCCTTGCTGTGAAGGTCAGGCGCAAGCGCGACGGCGGCGGCTGGGCAGTAGAGGAGTTCTGATGGTTTCGACAGTGCACGCAAGGGTGCGCATGCGGTGGTGGCTTCGCTGCTACCTCGCCGCAGTTATGTGGTTCGCGCGGGCTACGGGAATGGAGCCGGACTGGGACCGGGTTGAACGGTGGATACGCCGCGGCCTGGTGCTGCAAACAACGAGGGTTACTGATGGACGCCACACTGGTTAGCGCGCGGGACACGGTGCTCAGCCCAGAACAGGTCGCGCGCTACGCTGCGGCCTCGTCGCTGGCTTCGCGTGTTGAATGTTGCAGCGATGCACGCATTGATCGCTTGGTTGGGGTCATTGAGCAGCAGGGCAAGCAGATCGCCGAACTGGCCATGCACGTGGGGCTGCTGGTGCAGGCCGTGGCCCAGCTGCTGGGTGAGGAAGCCGGTGCACCGGTGCAAGACGAAGGTGCCGAGCCAGAGCGAGTCGACCTGGACGGGAAACCGTACTGATGGCTGCAGGTGCTACCCCGCGCCGCGGCAGGACCCGACAAACAGGCGGCAGCGCCTTCGCGCACCTGTATGGCACCGCGCGCTGGCAACGCACGCGCAAGGCGCAGTTGGAGCGTGAGCCGCTGTGCAGCAGGTGCAAGGCCAGAGGCCACGTCACGGTCGCCACGGTGTGCAACCACACCAACGGCCATCCCGCCGGAGAGACGGAGGAGATGTTCTGGACAGGACCCTTCGACAGTCAGTGTGCCAACTGCCATAGCAGCGACCAGGCGCGACTGGAGCGCGGCGCCGCGCAGGTTCGCGGGTGCGACAACGACGGTTGGCCGATAGGTCACTGACGGTTCCACGGCCCGACGTTCCACGTCGAGGGGGTAGGGGGGGCGAATTTATGACGTCGGCCGGCTCCTAGACCGAGCGCCCCCCCAAACACGCGTATCCACAATTCACGGGACGACCCTCGAACGGGCCATCCCCGCCAAGAAAACCCGCATTTTCCCGAGGAATTCATGCCAAGGCCCCGACTGCCCGTCGCGAAGGCTGCGACAAGCGGCGCCGCCATCAAGAATCCAGGCCGGCATGCCGGGAGGAAGAGGCCAAAAGGTACGCGCGCCTTGGGCGAGCCGTTCAAAACCATGACAGCGGCCGAAAAGCGGGCGTGGAAGGAATTCGCATCGGAAATGCCCTGGCTCAATTCCAGCCACCGGGTGCTGCTCCGCCTGGCGTGCCTCTGGACGGCGCGGATGGAAGACCCAAAAGCCGAATTCGGCGTTTCAGCAACCCAGGCGGTCAGCTCGATCCTTTCGAAGCTGGGCGCCACACCTGTGGATGAATCGAAGGTCTCGCATGGCGGTGACGAAGACGACCAGGGCGAAGAATTCTTCGGTGGCCCCAGCTCCGGCCGACCGCACTAAGGCGTATGCGCTGGATGTGGTGGCTGGCCGGATCGTTGCCGGCCCCCATGTGCGCAACGCCTGCCGTCGCCACCTGCAGGATCTGATCGAAGGCCCCGAACGGGGCCTTTACTTTGACCACGAGGCTGCCGAGTACGCATTCCGATACTTCGAGAACGTGCTGATGCTCTCCGAGGGCCAGTTCGAGGGACGGAAGTTCGAGCTGCACCCCTCGCAGGCGTTCATCATCGGCTCGCTCTTCGGCTGGAAGGGTGCAGACGGCCTTCGCCGGTTCCGCCGCGCGTACATCGAGCAAGGCAAGGGCAACGGAAAGAGCCCGCTGGCCGGCGGGCTGGGTCTGCTGGGCATGACTGCCGCAGGCGAGGCCGGCGCACAGATCTACTCAGCGGCGGCGAAGAAGGACCAGGCGGGCATCCTGTTCGCCGATGCGGTGAAGATGGTCAAGAAGTCGCCGCTCCTGGCCAAGCGAATCGAGTTCGCTGGCGGTGAGGGCCGGGAATTCAGCATGGCCCACCACGCCAGCGCGAGCTTCTTCCGCCCGGTTTCGCGCGATACGGGGCGCACCGGTTCCGGTCCCCGCCCGTTCTTCGTGCTGGTCGATGAGGTGCACGAGCTTCCCGACCGCCGAATCATCGAAATGCTGGAGCGCGGCTTCAAGTTCCGCCGCGAGCCGCTGCTCTTCATGATCACCAACTCCGGCAGCGACCGGACCTCGGTGTGTTGGGAGGAGCACGAGCATGCCGTCAAGGTCGCCGCCGGCCACACCGAGGCGGTGAACGATCCGACCTTCGTTGGTGACGTGATCGATGACCGCACCTTCAGCTACGTGTGCAGCTTGGACGACGGGGACGACCCGCTCGAGGATCCCAGCTGCTGGGCGAAGGCCAATCCCCTGTTGGGGGTAACTATCGCCGAGCAGTACCTGGCGGACGTGGTGGCGCAAGCCAAGGCCATCCCCGGGTCACTGAACGGCATTCTTCGTCTGCACTTCTGTGTGTGGACCGATGCGGAGACCGCCTGGATGACGCGCCCAACGCTGGAACCGGCGCTGGCCGACTTCGACCCGCGCGTGCATGAGGGTCGCAAGGTTTACCTCGGCCTCGACCTGTCGCAGGTTCGCGATATCACCGCGATGGCGGCGGTGGTGGAGACCGGCACAGTGCCGGTGGAGGTTGAAGTCGAGGGCGAGAAGCTCGTCATCGAGAAGCCCACATTCGACGCCTGGATTGAGGCTTGGACGCCCGGCGACACGCTGGACGCGCGGCAGCTGCAGGACAAGCTGCCATACCGCACGTGGGTCAACGGTGGATACCTGCACGCGCCACAAGGGCAGGCCATCAACTTCCGGCATGTGGCCCAGGTCATGGCCGAGTACGACAACCGGTATGACGTGCAGCTGGTCGCGTACGACCGCTACGCGTTCCGCAGGTTCGAGGAAGAGGTCAACGACATTGGCTTGTCGGTGACCTTCGCAGAGCACCCGCAGGGCGGCTGCAAGAAGGGCAAGCCTCTGGAGGCCGCGGTCGAGGCCGCAGAACAGTCGGGACAGCCGGCGCCCGAAGGCATGTGGATGCCCGGATCGCTACGCCTGCTGGAGGAGGCGCTGCTGGAAGGCCGCCTGCGCCTGCGCCGGAACCCCGTTCTGGTGTCCGCAATCATGTCCGCCGTCATCGAATCGGACCGCTGGGGCAACAGCTGGCTGTCGAAGGCCAGGTCGGCAAACAAGATCGACGCCGCCGTGGCCCTTTGCATGGCCATCGGTGCGGCACACGCCATGCCGCCGGACGCCGGCGGCATCGACGACTACCTGGAAAACGGCTTCTTTGGACTGATCGGATGACTACCTTTCGCTGGTACAACCCGCTGAGCTGGCGGTTCTTCGGGTACGACGACCCTGCCACGGGCAACTACGTGGAGGTGGACCTATCCACCGGTGGCCGAGGCACGAAGGCCGGCGTCCGGGTGACGCCCAAGAAGGCGTTGACCGTCAGCATCGTGTGGTCCTGCGTCAAAGTCCTGTCCGAGTCGGCCGCGGGGCTGCCCTGGAAGCTCTACGAGGACAAGAACGGCCTGAGAGCGCTGGTCAAGGGAAGCAGCCCGCAGCGCCGACGGCTCTTGCGTCTGCTGAGCAAGCCCAACCCCTTCATCAAGTGGCTGGACCTAATCAAAGCGGTTGTGGTGAACATGGCGCTGCGCGGCAATGCCTTCGCCATCATCCAACGCGACGACGAAGGAGACTGGATCGGGCTTATTCCGCTGCCGGTGGACAGCGTCCGCATCGACACCGACGACGGACTGATCTACTGGGCAACGATCAACGGCAGCGAGACTCCGGTATCGCCGCAGAACATGCTGCATTTCAAGCTGTTCAGTCCGGACGGAATCGTTGGCTTGTCACCGGTGGAGTACCAAGCTGAAACCATCGGCCTGGCGCGCGCTGCCCAAGATTGGTCAGCTCGGTTCATGCGAAAGGGTGGCTTCACCGGCGGATACATCATCTATCCGGGCTTCCTGACCAAGGAGCAGCAGGCGCAAATCAAGGCGAAGCTGCCGGATATCCGTCAGGGCGACGTGGACGACCTCGGCAAGATGGCAATCCTGCAGGGCGGGCCGACGATCACCCCGGCCGGCCTGACCCAGAAAGACAGCCAGTTCATCGAATCGCAGCAGTTCCAGGAGGAGGCGCTTGCCGGCATCTGGGGTGTTCCGCTGTACCTGACCAACCGCGCACGCTCCACGTCGGTGCTGGGCTCGAATCTGGAGCAGCAGACCAGCGGCTTCGTCACCTTCGGCCTGAAGCCCTACCTCGATGCCATCGAGAGCGAGATCAACGACAAGCTGTTCGCCGATGGCGACATGTTCGTTGAGGCCGTCGTAGAGGGCCTGTTGCGCGCAGACAGCGGTGCCCGGTCGACCTACTACAAGACCGCCCTGGGCGGCTCTGGCGGCTCGGGCTGGATGACGATCAACGAGGTTCGGGTGAAAGAGAACCTGCCTGTGCTCGATGGCGAGCAATACAACCAGGTCACCCGGTGGACCAGCAACAAGCCCGATTCCAGCAACGACGACCCAAGGGGAGATCCCGACAATGCTTAGCAAGTACTCCTGCCCGTTCGAGGTCAAGGCGGCAGACGATTCCGGCAACTTCGAAGGCTATGCCTCGGTGTTCAACAACGTGGATCTCGGCGAGGACCTGATCCTTCCCGGCGCCTTCGTCAAGGTGAAGACGACCCGCACTGGCCGACTGCGCCTGGCGCTGTACCACAACCTGACGCGGTTGATCGGCGATGCCGAGTTCAAGCAGGACGACAACGGCCTGCACCTGAAGGGGAAGGTCAACCTCAACGTCAGCTACGCCAAGGACGCCTACGAGCTGATGAAGGCCGGCACCTTGGACGAAATGTCAGTCGGCTTCAACACGTTGGAGGACGCGATTGAAACCCGCGAGGGACGGCGGGTGCGCGTCATCAAGAAGGCTGAATTGTGGGAGGCCTCGGTCGTCCCCTTCGGCATGAACCCGGAAGCACAGGTGATGAGCGTCAAGTCCGACGTTCGCGCCTTCGAATCGGCCCTGCGCGAGCGCATGGGGCTGTCCCAGAAAGAGGCGGCGGCCGTCGCCTCGCTCGGCTTTCCTGCGATCCACCGAGACGGTGGCATTGGGGACACGGAGACCGTGAAGCAGCTGCAGCAACTCGGCACATCCATCGAATCCATTTTCAAAGGAATGCACCAATGAGCGAGAACATCAGCGATATCCGTGAGGGCCTGGAAAAGCAGCTGAAGGACGGCTTCGCCGGCTTGCAGAAGAAGTACGACGCCGCCTCCGAAGAGATCCAGAAGGGAAACCAGGTCACCACCGACCTGAAGAAGCAGATCCAGACCGCTACCGACGACATTCAGAAAGTGGTCGACAAGGTCCTGAAGCTGGAAGAGAAGGGCATCGGCCTGGGCAACCAGCCCGGCACGAAGAAGGGCTTCATCGACTTCATCAAGGGCAACGACGAGTACAAGGCGCTGCAGGGCCGTGAGAAGTCGGCGGCCGAGATCGAGATCAAGAAGGACGACCTGGCGTCCATGCAGGAGACCAAGGCGGTCACCAGCGCCGGCATCGTCGTGCCGAACTACGACCCGACCATCCAGCCGGGGATCCGCCAGGAACTGCGCATCCGCGACATGATCCCGTCGATCTCCGTCACCGGCCAGAGCTACACCTACTTCCGCGAGAAGCTGCACACCCGCGGCGCTGGCCCGGTCGGCGAAGGCGGGACCAAGCCGCAGAGCAACGTCACCTTCGAGCAGAAGACCGACCTGGTGAAGAAGCTGGCGGTCTGGATTCCGGTCACTGACGAAGCCCTGGACGACGTACCGCAGATGTATGGCTACCTCCAGCAGCTGCTGCGCTACGACCTGAAGCTGGAAGAAGAAGTCCAGATCCTGAAGGGCGACGGCCTGGGCAACAACCTGCCCGGCCTGATGACTGACGCCACGCTGTTCGATGCCGACCTTTCGAAGGCAAGCGACACCTCGATCGATACCGTCCGCCGCGCGATCTACCAGGTGCGCAAGCAGTCGAAGCTGTCGGCGGACGCCACGGTGATGACCGAGCTGGACTGGATGAACATCGAGCTGGAGAAGGACAGCCAGAACCGCTACCTGTTCGCCAACCTGCAGGGCTTCGTGACCCCGATCCTGTGGGGCCGGCCGGTGGTCGCCTCGGACAGCATGGACGAAGGCGACGGCACCACCACCGGTGGCGAGTTCCTGGTCGCCAACTTCCAGCGCGGCGCCACGATCTACGACCGCATGAGCTTCCTGTTCAAGGTCGGCCTGATCAACGACGACTTCGTGAAGAACCAGCGCGTGCTGCTGGTCGAAGAGCGCCTGGGCCTGGCCAAGCGCCGGGTCGAGGCATTCGTGAAGGGCCGCTTCAAGCCGCAGGCGTGATAGCGCGCTGATCCCGAACGAGGCCGGCCACGCGCCGGCCTCTCTCTTTCGATACGGAGCAGGAACATGAAGATCAAAGCTCAATGGGGCTTCCGCGGCGACGCCCCGAAGCTCAACGCCGAGTCGGCCGATGTGAAGGCTGGCGACGTGTTCGACGGCGTGGATCCGGAATACGGACACGCGCTGGTCGGCAAGGGCCTGGTGGTACAGGTCCACGAAGGTGCCGCACCCCAGGAGACGAAGCCGGCCAAGCCCAGCGAACTGAAGGCGGGCGAGGGCGACGGTGTGGGCGGAACTACCAGCACCGACGCAGTTCCAGGTGCAGGCGCACCGGTGGGCGATGGTGCTGCGTCCGCTGAAGCTGGCACGCCCGGCGCCGTGGCCGGCAGCCCGGCAATCGATCCGGTCGGCGCTGATGAAAGGGCGCTCTTGATCCAGCAGCTGGAGGCCGCCGGCGTCGAGTTCGATCGCCGCTGGGGGGCTGCTCGCCTGGCAGCGGTGCTGGCCGAAGCCCAGAACAAGGATCCCGAGTAATGGCGATCACCCTCGACCTTGAGCTTGTCCGCGAACAGTGCCGCGTTGTCGATGAAATCAGCGACGCACTCCTGCAGACGTACATCGCCGCGGCGCTCGTGCACGTAGAGATGCATTGCGATCGCCGTCTGGTTGAGGGTGAACCGTCCAGCGAGGACGAGATGGCGCTAACGGCGGACGTGCATCAGGCGGTTCTGCTGATAGTCGGCAGCTGGGCGGAGAACCGCAGCGCCCTGGGTGAGCTGACCACTGAGATTGCCCTCGGTGTGTCACGACTGCTTTGGTACAGGAAGCGATTCTGATGGCTACTTCAGCAGGGCAGCGCCGTCACTTGATCCGCTTCGAGCGCTCAGTCGACGTCCGCGATCCGCTTGGCGGGCCGCCCAAGAAAGAATGGCAGTTTGTCGCCGAGGCGTGGGCAAAGAAAACGAACCAGCTCAGCGCGACGGCAGAGGCGATCGCCGCGGGGGCGGAGCGATACCGCGAGCAGGTCCGGTGGGACATGCTCCCGCGACATGTCGAGCCCACTTGGCGCATTGTCGAGCGGGGCAAGCCTTATGCGATCAAGAGCATTGCACCGAGCAACGACGGTAGTGAGATGGCGATCATCGCCGTAGCGGGGTTGGGCAATGGCTGAGCAAGTGTCAATTCAGGGGCTGGATGGCCTGTTGCGCTCGCTGCGGGAAGCCCCGAAGGCCATCCAAGGGAGGGCGGTGCAGGCCGGCATGCGCAAGGGCGGCAATGTCATCCGGGACGACGCTAGGCGCCGGGCGCCGAAAGAATCGGGGTTCATGGCATCGCAGATCGTGACGCGCAGAGCCAACAGCAGGAGCCGGCAGCGTGCAGGTGTGGGCCAAGGCGGTGAGTACTTCACGGTTGGCGTCAAGACTGGGCGCCGCCGCAAGTACGCCAACACCAAGCGCAACCGTCGCCGTGGCCGCGTTGGGAAGGTCTACGAGGAGGCGGGGTGGGCCTATTACTGGCGGTTCGTGGAGTTCGGCACCAAGAAGATGCGGGCCTCTCCATTCCTCACACCCGCCGGTGAGGCCAAGGGGCCGGAAGCGGCACAGGTGATCATCAATGAAACTTGGGCCGCGCTGGACAAGCAACTGAAGAAGGGTGGCTGGCGATGATGGTTCCCCCGATCCAATCGCTGCTGGAAGGCGATCCGTCCGTCCGGCAGCAGCTCGGCGACCCCGTTCGCCTGTTCCTGGGCAGCGCGCCTCAGAACACGCCACTCCCCTACGCAACGTGGGAGGTGGTTAACGGCTCGCCAACCGCGATGCTGTCCGATCCGCCGCCGGCTGACGGCTGGCGGGTCCGCATGACCGTGTGGAGTGAGGTCCTCAGCCAAGCCAACGGCGTTGCCGTCGCCATCCGCGATGTGGTGGAGCGCGTGGGCAGCATCGAGTCGTACAACCCGACGCCCGACAGCGACGGCACGGATTCGGTAGGCATTTCGTTCGACGTGCGGCTCCTGCAGCTGCGCTGATCCACACAACGGCAACCAACCGGCCCCGCAAGGGGCCTTTTCTATGCCCGGCGACGGGCGCAACGCAAGGAAACCCTTATGGGACAGGTAATCAAGTCGAAGCACTCCCAGTTGTTCGTCGCCATCGGCGCGGCCGAGGTCATCAAGGTGACCCGCCTGCGTTCGGTTGGCTTCCCTGATGGCCAGGCGTCGGAGATCGATATCTCCGACTACGACGACGACTGGGACCAGTTCGTCGCCGGCCGAAAGCAGACCGGCAGCACCAGCATCGAGATCATCTACGACAGCGTCGACCACGAGAAGCTGGAAGAGCTGCATGAGACCGGTGCCGTCGTGAACTGGCTGGTGACCGCGCCGCTGTCGGAAACCGAAGGGGCGGCGAAGCCGACCGCAGCCTCAGGGAAAATTACTCCGCCCACTGACGTGCTGTCCAAGCAGTTCGACGGTTTCGTCCAGAACTTCGCGGTGACCAGCCAGGACAACGACGTCTGGAAGGCCACGATCACCATCCGCGGCTCCGGCGCAGTCACTACGCATCGCCCTGCTGCTGGCCCGTAACTGGCGGCAACGGCTTCTGCACTCCCGGCCCACTTCGGTGGGCCTTCTCTTTGGCAGGGCGCGCGGATCCTCCGCGTGTTAGCCGTGCGCGGCCCGCGCGCCCTGTCGCCATTCAAGGAAACGGCCAATGAGCAAGACCAACGAAACCACCGATACCCAGCCGCAGCAGCCCGTGAGCATCCTGCAGTCGTTCACTGACCTGGGCATGTTCGCGTCCAAGGACGTGCATGCCGACACGATCACCCTGCCGAACGGCGACAAGGCACAGTTCCACGTGCGCGAGCTGCCGGATGCGGAGTTCCGCAAGCTGTGGGGCGAGGGCGACCGCGCCAAGCTGATCGAGGCAACCATCTGCGACGAGGACGGCAATCCGGTCATGAACGCGGCGCAGGCCGCCCAGCTCAAGCCGCTGGTGGCTGCTGAACTGCAGCGCGTGGCCATGAAGCACTCCGGGTTCGGCGACGCCGCCGCCCAGGCGCAGGCCGACGCGGGAAACGGCTAAGGCAGCGTGGCGAGGACTGGTTCTGGAAGGTCCTCGCCGGTCACCTGCACCGGCCGGTTTCGGAGTTGCGGGCCACCATGTCACGGCGCGAGTTCCTGGAATGGTGGGAGTTCCACAAGCGGAACCCCATCGACCCCGTGAGCCTGCACATCAAGCCCGCTGCCTTCGCCGCGTACATCACCGCCTCGCACAGCCAGGGCGGGACCAAGCGCTCCTTTCAGCACTACCTCGACGCCCTCGTGCCACGGTCCGATGAGGACGAGGCGCAGGACTGGTTCGACGGACTGGGATGACCATGACCGACACCTTCGGGCGGTTCGCCGCTACACCCATTGGCCCGGTACTCGCTGCGCGAGATGGCGGGCTGACCCTGGCCACCACTGGCGCCACCACGCTGGCCAGTCACGCGCGTTCCGACTTCAGCCTTGATGCCGGGACGGTGGGCGTGGAGTTTGCCGTGTGGGGTGATGACGCCGTTGCAGCACTCGTAGGATTCGCCACCGGCCCGGCAGCGATGAACAAGGCGTTGGGTGCAGACCTCGCCAGTATCGGTTGGGATCTCGCCGCCGGGCGCCTGCTGCAGGCGGGCGGTGCGATCGCAACGGGCCTTCCGACAGTGGCCCATGGCGACATTGTCGGGCTGCAGGTGGTGTTCTCGACCCCTCGCCAGCTGCGGCTCTACCTCAACGGCGCGCAGATCCTGGTGCGCGAGCTGCAATTGTCCGGTCCGCTGTTCTTCGCCGCTTCGCTGGGCGCTTCGAAGGCTGGCGGGCTCTGCCTGGCTGTCAATGCCGGGCAGTGGGGGCCGCGAAGCGAGGCGGCGGCCGCTGGCTGGCGGTTGCCCACTGCGTCCGTCAGTCCGACCCGGCTGGCCGACGTGGACTGGCTGTCCGCGCCCGGCGACAGCCCGGCCAATGCCCGTTACGAGGGGTTGGTGGCCGAGGGCGTCAACCTGATTCAGGAGCTGGCGTTCTGGCCGTGGGGCGGTGATCCGGTGTCCCAGGCAGCGGCTGCCGAGTGCGTCGTGGTCGATGCGGAAGGTTTGCTGGACGGGATGGCGGGCACCGGTGCTTCTGGCAGTTCAGTGCAGATCCTGCTGGCACCCGAGAGCGGCATGCGGGCCGACGCCGTCCCAGCCTTCCGTTGCGCGATCGAACAGATCGAGTCCAACGACGATGGCACCAAGACGCTGCACCTGCGCGATGCGCACGACTACCTGGACGAGACGATCAACCGGGGCGTGTTCCTGCCGAATGTCGCGTCACTGGCGTGGAAGCCCCAGCCGGTGGTGATTGGCGCGGTGGCCAGCATCCCGGCCATGGGCGCCAATTCGGACGCAACATCGATGTTCGTCGCTGACAGCCGGGTCTACGTCAATGCGGTGATGGACCGCGGTGACCTGATGGAGATCAACACCTACAACGAGGCGCCGGACGGGCAACAGCTGCTGCTGAAGTCGCCACCGGTGACGCCGGTGGTGGTTGACGCCTCCAGCATCGGCGCGGGCATGATGCCGGCGCGGCTGGAGCAGGCGGTGGGTGATGTGATGGCCCGGTTGGGCCGAGCGGCGTGGTCGGCCAGCGACTGCGCGGTGATCGACCAAGCCACGGGCTACATGGGGATCGGCTACTACGCGGGCACAGCCATCACCGGCCGCGCAGCGCTGAATTCCCTCCTGCCCAGCTACGGCGCCGGCTGCTATCAGGATCCTGCTGGCGTGTTGCGCTTTGTCCGCGTGACCGCGCCCGAGGCCCATGCCGGTGCGTTCGCCTTCGACCTGTCGGAGGATGATCTGGCGGCTGATCTGGTCATGGTTCCCGATGACGCTCCCAACCTGACCCGACGCATGGCCTACCGACCCAACGGCCAGGCGCTGGGCGCATCGGACCTGGTCACCGACGTTGTCGACGTGCCCCAGTCCCGGCGCGATGAGCTGACCGGCCTCTACCGGGGGCAGGTGTATGGTGCTGGTCCGCTGCACGCCCACTACCAGCGTGCCGAGGCTGCGGACCCGGTCATCTCGTTGTTCTGGCACGCGGCCGATGCGCAGCAGGAAATTGAGCGCGTCCTGGGCATGTACCAGGTGCAGCGCCACTTCTACCAGCTCGCCGTCCGTGGTGATCAGGATCTGGCGCCGCTGCCCGGGCAGATCGGTCGGCTTACCTACGGTCGATACGGCCTCGAGGACGGCAAGCCAGTGCTGGTGCGTCGGGTAGAGCGCAACCCAGCCACGGGGGACGTGGTGCTGACGGTATGGGGATGATGACGTGTTGATTGGATATGGCATGCCGGCAGTCACGACAGTGACCCTCACCGGCGGCACGTGGCTCAGTGCGGATCAGGGCTCGGCGCTCTTCGACGGGAAGCCTGGCAGGGCCTCTCGGATCCGGCGCACAAGCTCGCTGGCGATCACGATCACCCTGGCCGATGCTGTCGTCCCGGGGATCATCGCGATTCTCGGCCTCAACATTCCGCCGGGCGTGCAGGTCAGCGCTGCCGGCGCGACCGGGACCACTGTGCGACTGCCCGACGGTAGCGTCTGCGCATGGCTGTTTCCGCAGGCCAGCGTCCTGGTCTCGGCGGTGTCCGTGGAGATCGCCACCACGGCCACCAACGTGGACGTGGGCGAGATTGCGATCTTCCGGGCAGTGGACGTTGGCATCAAGGACGGCTGGGCCGTGGCCACTATCGACGCCAGCGTTCATGCCCGGACCAAGGGCGGGCAGGTCAATACGGTTCCCGGGGCGCTGTACCGCCGCCTGACCTGCACGCTGTCGGGCCGCTCCACGACGGTTGTGCGCGGCAACGGCCTCAGCGGCATGGATTGGGAGACGATCGGGGCCGCTCTGTCGGGCCGGCGGCGCTCCTGCGTGGTGCCCCAGTACCGGGATATGGTCACGAAGGCATTCGATCCTGCACTGGCGGCGCGGTCCGCTCTCTATGGCTTTCCGCCCCAGCTACCCAGTGCCGAGAACATCAGCCGGCAGTACTTCTCGGGATACATGGAATTCGAAGAGGTTCCTTCGTAGCACCCGCCGTTTGAGGCCTCTGACTCGGGCTGGCATGATGCCTGGAGTCAAAAAGGGGGCAAGGAAAGATGAAGTACGCGGTCCTAATGGGCTTGTTTTTTCTGGCGCTGCCAGTTGCTGCGCGACAATCGCAAGAGCCTGGCTACGGCAAGCCTCCCACCTATGGAGAGGCGGTGGAAGTCGCATTCACGTCTATCGGTGGAATGATGCGTGATCCGGCAAACATGTACGGATTTGCGATATCGCGCCCCGAAGCGACTTGTATGAGGCGGGGGCACCCTGGGCGATCCGAAGTGTGCGGTTATCGCATGTGCGTCGTTTTGAACGCCAAGAACGCCTTTGGCGGCTACGTTGGGTTCCGCAATTACACCCTGATCTCGACGCCCGAGCGAGGCCCCTTCTTTTGGGAAGGGGGTTGCACCGTGGCGCAGCCTTGGCTGGGGGATCCTCCGGTTGAGGTCCGGAACTTTTGCATGGACAACCCGAAGCACAGCGCATGCAAGGAAGGGTTCACCGAGTCCTTCGTGGCACGAACCCTGGAGGAAAGTGTTGCGAAACCTGAGTGGATGACTGGCAGCGGCAAAAGCGGCGGCAGTAAGCCGGAAGTGGTGGCACCGTGCAGTGATGAGTTCAAAGATCAGTTGAGGGCAAAAGGAATGTCATACAAGGACATTTCGGAAGTCTGTATCGACTGAAAAGAACCGATTTGAATCCAAAGCCCGCCTAGAGCGGGCTTTTTTTTGGGGAAGCCATGAGTCTGTATACCCTCACTGTTGATCTTCTGCTCAAGACGGGATCGTTTGAGCGCGATGGCGGCAAGACCGCTCGCCAGTTTGAGCAGCGGATGCAGAGCATGCAGGCATCCGCACGCCGTGCTGGCACGGCGATCGGTCTGGCCATCTCGGCTGGTGTCACCGCTGGTGGCGCCGCCATGGTTCAGTGGACGCGACAGGTTGCCGATCTTGGCGTGGAGTACGACAAGCTCGGAAAGCTATCGGGGACAACTTCGGAACAGTTTCAGCGAATGGCGGCCGGTGCCAACTCTGTTGGGATGAGTCACGAGAAGCTGGCGGATATCTTCAAGGATGTTCAGGACAAGATCGGCGACTATGTCCAAACCGGCGGCGGCGCCTTGGCGGACTTCTTCGACAACATCGCCAAGCGCACGGGCGTCACCGCCGAGCAAATGCGAAAGTTGTCAGGTCCGGATGCGTTGGGCCTCTACTTCAAGAGCCTGGAGCGTGCGAATCTGTCGCAGACGGAGTTGACCTTCTACATGGAGGCTATTGCCAGCGACGCATCGGCGCTGATTCCGTTGTTGCGCAACAACAGCGCCGGGTTTCAACAATGGGGTAACGCCGCGCAGGCCGCGGGAGCCATCATCGATGGAAAAACCAACAAGGCAACTGAGCGTCTTCGCCAGGTCACACTTGAAGCGGATCTGGCGTTCAAGGGGCTGAAGGTAAGCGTAGCTGAGGAGATCATTCCGGCGCTGTCCGACTTCTCTGAGCTGTTGAATGACCCTGATTTCCGGCAGGGATTCGGGGTGATCGTCCAAGGTTTGGCCACAGTCACGACAAAGGCAGCGGAGGCTGCGTCGATGATTGGGAACCTCTCTGTTCTGGTGGCGCAGGGTTTCAAACCCGTAGGTGATAAGAGTTACGACGGCCTGATACAGGAACGGATGCGGATTGAGGAGCAGATTGCCGGTGCAAAGGACGTCGCTGCCAGGGCGCGCGCCGGAAACGCATCGTGGTGGGAGGGCGGGCTTTTCCGAAATACGAACAGTGAAGCCAATGCCAAGTCATGGGATAAGTATGCCCGTGACCGAGAAGCAGAGTTGGTGCGTGTTGACGCTGCGCTGAAACGTCGGCGCATGAAGGACCTAGCTGACGCTGTTGTTGTAATCGACAACGGACAGGCGTTGCCGGAGTCAGCACTCAAGCCCGACGCCGTGGGCTATCGACCAACCGGAAACATCGACAAGAGTGCTCGGGACAAGGCTGACGCAGAGGCAAAGCGCCGCGCAGACGAGATTGCCCGATACCGTCGCCAAGCGCAGGAAGCTGCTGGGGCAATGCAGGGCCCATTGGCAGAGGCGATGGGTAAGCACCTCGGTAACATGTCCGAGTACAACAGCCTGCTGGCCAAAGGGAACATTGCTCAAGCCGACGCCAATGTGCTGATGGCTCAAAGCGCTATTGAGTACTCCAAGGTAGCGGCGGAGGTGGAGAAGGCTCTGGCCAGCCCGGAGTCGCTGCTGGCAACGATGGATGCTGAAGTTGCCATGCTTGGAAAGGTCGGGCGTGCACGGGAACTGTCGCGACGACAGATGATGAACGAGCGCGACATGCGCCAGGAGCTGCAGAAGGCTGTGGAGGCAGCGGGAAGTAAGGAGGAGCTGGCGAGGAGGAAGGGCGTAGCCTCCTACGAGGCGTACGAGCGGTCCATGCTAGCAGCGGCCCGAGCATCGGCCGAGCTGTCGTTGCGCGTGGAAGAGGCCGCAGCCAACGTTGAGGCGTGGGCCGGCGTGGTCGTCAACGGCGTGGGCGATGCCGCCGACGCCATGGCCGACTTCGTTGCTGGCGGTCTGCGCGAATTCGACAACCTGTGGGACGATCTGAAGGACACCGCCAAGCGCGGGCTACGTGACCTGACTCGCGAGTTCCTGCAGCAGAAGATCGTGATCCCCATCCAGACGCAGATCCTCAGTGGGATGAATGGGCAGGGCGGAGGTCTGAACCTGCAGAGCCTGATGGGCCTATTCGGCGGTAACGGGTCCGCGGCCGGTGGCCAGAACGTGAGTACGGTCGCCGGGCTGCTTTCCAAGGGTCAGGGTCTGTTCGGATTCGGCCGTTCGGCCGGGGCTGCAGCGGGGACCCTGAGCGGCTTCGGTGACGTGACCAGCATGGCCGGAATGACTGGTTCCAGCTTCTCGGGGCTGATCGGCGGGGGGAGCGCCGGCGCGGGTGCCGGTGCAGGGGCTGGTGCGGCCGGCTCGGCAGCTGCGGCGGTGCCGATCATCGGCTGGATCGTGGCCGGCATGATGAAGAACGCCCAGCTGTTCGATCAGGGCTGGAACATCGCCAACGGTGAGAGTTGGGCCGGCAAGATCGCCACAGCCGGTGCGGTGGGGCTGGCCGACAAGGGGTTCCGTGCCCTGGGCTTCAACGACAAGGTCGCTTCAATCCTGTCTGGCTCCAGCATCCACGCCAAGCTGTTCGGCCGACAGGCGCCCAAGGTCACAGGCCAAGGCATCACCGGCAGCTATGGCTTCGGCGGCTTCGACGGCCAGAGCTATGCGGATATCAAGGCCAAGGGCGGCCTGTTCCGCAGCGACAAGAAGTGGACGCAGTTCGGCGCGCTGGATCCTGGCATCGATCGCACGTTCGATATGGCGGCGCGGCAGGTGCGTGGCGCGGCGACCGATCTGGCCAAGCAGTTGGGTGTGGACCTTACCCAGAAGCTCGGCAGCGTGCGGGTAGACCTGGGCAAGCTCCAGTTGTCGGCGGACTCCTCCGAGGCCAAGGCGCAGCTGGAGGCTTACCTCGCCGAGATGACCAATCGGTTGTATACCGAGGCGGTCAAGGCGGCGGGGTTCGGTGGCCAGCTCGACGGCTACTTCGAGTCGGCGGACGTGTTCACCGCGCTCAGTGCGTCGATCGCGCTGGCAGTGGGCAATGCCGATGAGCTGGGCCGAGCACTCAACGGGCTGGATGTCGACAAGGTCAACAAGGCGGTCGACTACTTCCAGGACCTGGCCGGCGTCGCCGGCACGGACTTGGCCACCCAGGTGCAGAAGGTGACCGGGCTACTCGGCAACTACGCCAGCCTCATGGCCGACGTGAGCACCCAGCTGATGACGGCCAACCTGACGCAGTACCAGTCGCAGGCGTTGTCGATCGAGCGCACGTATCGCCAGCAGGTGAAGTCGGCCAATGACTACGCTAAGGCGCTTGGCTTGTCCGGCGCCCGCGCGGAAGACCTGGCCAAGATCGAGGCGCTGCGTGCCACCAACATGGGCAAGCTGCAGGCACAGATCGACAAGGACAAGAAGGCCATGCAGTACGGCCTGTCGATCAGTGACCTTTCGCCGCTGACGGACCAGGAGAAGCTGGGCGAGGCGATGAAGGAGTTGGAGCGGGCGGTGTCCGGTGGGGACACCAGCGCCGCACAGGCGGCCGCTCAGGCGGCGCTGGGCTTCGGACGCAACCTCTACGCCAGCGGACAGGACTACAACAGCCTGTACGGCCGCGTGACGGGCCTGATCGATGGCATGAAGGTCGGAGACCTCAATCAGCAGGACGGCACCAGCATGGGGGCGCTGGCAGACGCCATCGAGGCGCTGCCGGACAACTTCAGCCGGGCCGTGTTCGACCTGGTCGTGAACAACGACGCTCAGACGCAAACCACTGCCGCAGTACAGCAGAGCAACGCTCTGCTCGCCGAGCAGAACCAGCTGCTCCGGCAACTCGTGTCTACCACTACCCAGGGCGTACGCAACGCCAGCAGTTCAGCGCTGCGCGAAGCACTCAACGCGAGGTAATCAGCAATGCAAGCAAGGAAACTCACGCTGGTGGAAATCGGCGTGGGCGGGCTGCCGTCCGCGTCTCCGGTGGCACCGCGCTTTTCCACGTGGTTCCCGGTGCCCTTCAAGGCGCCGGACGTGCCGCCGGCGAACGGGGTTACCCCCACGCCGGTGGCCGACGGCGTCGTGCTCGAATGGGACGCCGTCAATCTGGAGGGCGTGGTCTACGTCATCTCGCGCAGCGAGAACCAGAACGGCCCCTGGACGGAGATCCACCGCACCACCGAGACGCGGTACGTCTATAGCGACGGCAGCGGCAAGACGTGGTGGTTCCAGATCACCCCGACCGTGCGCGGCAAGACAGGCACCGGAACCGTGGTGGGTGCTGTCCCGCCCACGACCTCCAAGGACCTGGCCGAGCAGCAGGCCAAGCTGGCGGAGGAGATCAGCGCCCGGATCCAGGCGATCGCAGACGAGGCGGCGGCACGCGCTGCTGGGCTGGCGCAGGCTGCACAGGACCTGGTCGCCGAGGCACTGCTGCGGCAGCAGGGCGTGACCGAGGCCCTGCAGGCGGTCAGTGCAGAGGCCCAGGCGCGAATCGATGCGCTGCTGAACGAGAAGATGGCGCGCGAGGCGGCGATCAGCCATGAGCAGCAACTGCGGCAGAGCGCCGATGAATCGCTGGCGCGCGCAGTGTCAGAGGTCGCGGCTGGCAGCGGGACGCAGTTCGACAGCATCAAGCTCTGGCCGTTCAATCAGACCATTGAAGGGTGGACGGGCAACGGCGCGCCGACGCTCGTGGACGGCTGGCTGCGGCCCGCCAACCATGCCACCGCGCCGTGGGTGCAGTCGCCGGTGGCCTTGGCCGTAGACGGCAGCGCATACCGCTTCGTGAAGCTGCGCGTGAAGCGCGTTGGCTCGCCGACGTGGAGCGGGCTCCTGCAGTGGATCACCGCCACGGACCAGGCATGGAATACGCAGAAGCGTGCGGCCATCCCGGAGCCGGCGTGGGACGCGAATGGCGTGGCCACGGTCGACGTGCAGGACATTGCCTGGTGGCCGGCCACGGTTGATGCGATTCGCCTGCAGCTGGGGGCGGCGCAGACCGTCGCCAACTACTACCTGATCGACTACATCGCCGTGGGGCGTCCGCAACCGGGTGCGTCGGTGGCGCTGGTGCAGGAGGAAACCCAGGCACGTATCACTGCAGTCGCCGCTGAAGCTCTCCAGCGCAACACGCTGGCCGTTCAGATGCGAGGCAACTACACCGGAACGGATCCGCTGCAGCTGACTGCAGGGCTGGCCTACGAGGAGTTTAAGGCCCGAGTGGCTGCGGACTCGGCGCAGGTGCAGCGCATCAGCACGATGGAAGCTCGCATGCCGGTCGGCACTGGTTCGCTTGCAACCGCGGCATCGGTGACGGCGCTGCAGGAAGCCACCGCGACCACCACCAACGCGTTGGCGCAGTCGATCATGACGATCAACGCCACATTGCCCGCGATGATTTCGCAGGGCAGCAGCATGGTCCTCAATGGCTCCTGGCAGGCCGGCAAGGACGTTGGTTGGACCTACGACCCGGGTGCCACCGGCACCAGCTGGCCGGCGACGGAGGGGCGTGCCGGTGGGGCGTGTGTGCGCTTCGATCCAGGGGCCATTCGACGGAAGGCTGCATATGCCAACAGCCGGACGGTGATGCCGACGAGCCCGGGCAAGAAGTACCGCTACGGCTGCTGGTATCGGACTAGCCCGGACTTCAATGGCACCTCGGGTGACAGCAAGCTGCGGCTGTCGAATCAGAACGATGATCTGCTCGGCGGCTCAACGTTCTTCGTGGCGAACAAGGCCGCGTGGACGTACCTGAGTGCCGTTTACTCGATCCCGGAGAACACTGCGATCACCGGGTTGAAGCTGAGCATACTGGCTGACAACACCGCCGGCACGTTGTGGGTCGACGACGTTTCGCTAGAGGAAGTGACAGAAATTCTGGCGAACGCTCAAGCGATTTCGGACCTCAGCACCAGCGTGACGCAGCTGGGTGAGACGGTCACGTCTCAGGCAGGGCAGTTGACGGCGCTTCGAAGCGACCTTACCGGCGTTTCTGGGAGAACCGACGCCAACACCCTGGCGCTGACCCAGCTGACCTCGCGCACCACTACGGTGGAGGGCAAGGTGGAGACGGTGGGCACCAGCGTAACGAAGCTGGAAGGCCAGATCCAATCTGTCGGCGGCGACAACCTGCTCTGGAACAGCAGCATGGAAGACGCCCCGGTAGCCACCGCGGCCCCAACCGGTTGGAATCTGGAACGTATCCGCAGTGACGTGGGTGGGACCTTCTCCTACGTCGACTCGTCGCTATCCGGTGGCGGCAAGGCCGTGCGACTCGACTGGACGGCTGTGAACGCCAAAGACTGGGTCGGCCTGAACCGTGCCGGTCCTGGCTCCAACTACGTGAAGGTGGATCCGAACACCGACTACACCTTGTCCTCTTGGGTGCGCGGCACGGCGGGAACGAAAGCCCAGATCTACGTCCAGTGGATGAACGCTTCGGGCGGAACAGTGCTGGGAACCGTGACCTTGCCGGAAGTGGTCATGACCAGTCAGTGGCAGCGGCTGATTCTGCCCGCTCGTTCCCGCGGTGACGCTGTGCTTGCTCGCGTGTACGTGGGCCGACAGTTCGCAGACCAGCCCGGTGCGTACGCCATCGAGATCGACAACGTGCAGTTCCAGCGTGGGTTGGTAGCCACTGAATACCGCCCGAGCGGTCAGGAGGCGATCAACCTCACGACGCAGAACGTGTCTGCTGTTTCCGGCCTGACGACCCGCATGACCAACGCCGAGAACAAGGCAACGGCTCAGGCGGACCAGCTGACGAGCCTCACAGCGTCGGTGAATGCCAGCTTCAACCGTGGCGACAGCATCAACACCAACTCCGCTTTCGACGGATCGGCCCAGCCGTTCGCACTTGATGGGGCGGTTGAGTGGGTAAATGGTGGGGGGCAAGTCGGGTCCGCAATACAGATGACCCACGTCGCGGGGGCTACGAATCCAGCGGTGCGAGCTAACCGTGGCGCCTGGTCTCCACTCCGGGCGGGCACTGGACGGCGCATGCGTACAGTCATCGTGGCACGCGCCACATCGGGTTCCATTTCCTTGACGGCGCGATGCCGGGTCCGCACGGGTGGCGTGGCGGGCGAGGGCAACAACGACCAGACGACGCCTGTTCTGACTACGGCTTGGCAGAGGTTCGCCTTGGAGCACCCAATCGGTGATGACCGCACCGAAGTAATGTCCCACGTGTGGGCAACGAACCGGGCGAGCGGAACAGCTGTGGTGCTGGTGGATCGCATCGAGTTCTACGACGTGACCGACGAGTTGCTGATCAGTGCCAATGCATCGGCAACGGCAGGCCTCACCACGGCGGTGAACCAGCAGGGCAGCAAGCTGGACGCGACGGCGCAGGACTTGCTGAGCCTGAAGACGCAGGTGGGGAATGTGTCGGCCAGCGGCTTCAACGAGCTGAAGACCCAGGTCACGCAGCAGGGACAGACGCAGGAGTCGCAGGCGCAGCTGATCACCGGCTTGCAATCCCAGATGGGGAACAAGGCGGAAGCGGCGGTAGTGGTGGAGATGGGAACCAGCATCAAGAACCTTGGAGAGTCCGGCAACCTGCTGCAGAACTCCACGTTCCCGTTCTGGTCAAAGAACGGCTGGGAGTGGACGGAAAACCCCGACAATTGGTGGAATGAACTCGGCAACCCGACAGGTAGCGGCGACTGGAACCCCCAAGGTGTGTTTGGTCTTGGGGCAGTAGCGAAGGGCGGTATGAGTGCCGGTCAGGTGTCAGCGACATCCACCGCCTACGACACTGCCGTACTTCCAAACCGCACGTATTGCTTCAGCGTGTGGCTTCAGACGCATCGGTGTGATAGCCGGATCGAGATCGCATTCTATGATCGCGGCGGCAACTACCGAAGCAGCGCCTACAGCGATTGGTCGCCGGCGAACGATGGCAACGCGTCTTGGGGTCTGGGTGCCATTCCGCGCAGCTATTTGTTCGGAAAGGCACCGCCAGAAGCTACCTTCGCCCGAGTTCGTGTCTTCCTGCGAGGTGTTGGTGGCCTACAGGCGCCGTACTGGTGGATGTTCCGGCCGATGTTCAGTCAGGTGGCAGAGGGCGCGACTGCCCCGCCTGCATGGAACGCGGGTGGCCTTGAGGCGAACGCGAACTGGGGTGTGAACGTTCGTGCTGACGGGAAGATCGGCGGCATCCAGCTGGCCAGTAACGGGGCGATTTCGTCGTTCGACGTAGTGGCCGACGTGTTCCGTGTGTCCTCCCCTGGCAACAGCGGGCAGCGCACGGAATACAGCGACGGGAACTGGCGCACCTACTACCCGAACGGGCAGCTCGCCACGCGCATGGGCTGGTGGCAATAGCAAAAGGCGGGAGTGGCAAACGCCCTCCCGTCAATCACTAGAGGAGTAGAGCGCATGCCTGCGGGAATTCAGACCTTCAATCTCGACGGATCGCTGGAGATTGACTACACGACCCGCTTGGGGCTGTTCATCGGCACGGTTCAGACCGACGCCGTGCACGGTAATTCGACCTGGGTTGGGCCACTGCCACCAGGGGATTTTCTCTTCTACGTAGTGCCGCCTCCGGCGCAGCCTGGCCGCACCCCAACCGTTTGGTACTCGGATGGCCGGGTGTATTGGGGAACGGATGTGGATGGCAACGGGCAACCAGTCTTCTCCCTGGTTCCGGCAACTGTCCTTTACGGGGTGCACTGAAATGCTAATAGGAGGGTTTGAGGCATACACCCCATCTGGAACGGTGCAGGTCCGAAGCGATCTGCTCAACTTCCATCTGCGCCACAAGTTCGATATCAACGAAGCTGGCGCCGTTGCGTACCAGGTGTCTGGGATCGTAGTAACCCGGTACGTCACGCGTGACTTCCAGGCCAAGAGCCCCGTGGTTGCGGTCACTGGTCCGACAAACAATTTCGGACTCAGCGTGATTCTGACCAATCTCGGCGGCAACAACTGGCGAGTGTCGGCCTACACGGGCTCATCGATTGTGTTCGGCACGGTGTGGGTGTACGACTCGGTTGTGACTGGAACGCCGGGCAAGACCGGAATCGAGGTGTACCGAGAGCATACCGGGGAGCTGGCCTTCGCTTCCTGGGCGAAGCCCCTACGCATCATGGGCGTAACTACTGCCCCGTTCGGGGCAGCAGAGGGCGCCTATATGCAAGTACCTGCTGGTCGGCGCTACGCGGTGATCTCGTCCCGTTCGTGCCAGCGAATTGAGCGTGGCGTGGGCTTCCGCTTGACCGGGCCGCAGGGGGACGGGACCGGTGCAGCGGGTTCGGGGCGCTTCTACTATGCCGGCGCGACTGCCCTGATCCCGCAGTCCGACAATGCGACACAGTTCAGCGCATCGGGCCACTTCGTGCTGATCGACGTGACCGGCCACTAAGCTGCAGCGTCACGGCGACTGAACGGCGGGGCGTGTCAGATTGCGCCCATGTGCTATTCCGCCCAGATCACCGCCGCCTATCAGAAGCTGGTCCGGATGACCGGCGCCACGCTGTCGCTGCAGGAATTCGCCGCGCTCTATGCTCACGACCCGGGCAAGAAGCGGCCCAAGACCCCGAAGGCGATGGACGACGCCTTCCGCGCCGGCTCCAGCCCGGAGGAGCTGGCAGTGTGGGCTGAGGTGGAGCAGTGGAACCGGGCCGAGGCCGCGGTGCTTGAGCAGGAACTGTTCGCCAGCCGCAAGCGCCTGGCCGATGCCGAGCGGGCGCTGCAGGTGAAGGAAACTAAGAAGGCGCGGGAAGACGTGCGGATCGCCGGCAACAAGATCGATCGCGCCCTGGCCAAGCTGGCCGACCTGAAGCGTACCGACCCCAAGGACCGGGATAGCCGGATCTTCCCCGGCGTCTATGCCCCAGTGATCGTCTCGGAGGGCGGCAAACTGGTGATCAGGCCAATGCGCTACCAGTGCCGACTCGCCGGGAAGCCGGCCAACTACGACCAGCGTTACCCGGGCACTTACAACGCCCGCCGCGACAGCTTGGAGAAGTTCTGGGCGCCGGCCTTCGGCCACACCCACGGCCTGCTGGTGGTCAATACCTTCTACGAGAACGTGGAGGGGCCGGACGGCAAGAACCAGGTGGTGCAGTTCACCCCGCGCACTGGCGAGCCGATGCTGGTGGCGTGCCTGTGGTCGCACTGGACGGACCCCGCGGGGAAAGAACCCGACCTCCTGTCGTTCGCCGCCATCACCGATGATCCGGAGCCGGAGGTGGCTGCCGCCGGCCATGACCGGACGATCATCAACATCAAGCCCGAACACGTCGATGCCTGGCTGAACCCGGACCCGACCGACCTGGCCGCGCTCTATCGGATCTTTGACGGCAAGCGGCACCCGTTCTACGAGCACCAGCTGGCTGCGTAGGGAGAACCCCGAACGTCAGTGGGTGGTTGCCCGATAGTGCCAAGCCGCCGGTGCTGGCATTCTGACTGTGCCGGATCCGGGGCCGCAGGCAGCTCAACCCGGGGGCGCGTGAGCAGCGCCGCGCCGGCACCCATCCCGAACGATTCAGGCAGGTCACCGCCACGTTCGCAGGATCTGCGACGGTCGGTCGTATTCTTCCGGCCATGCCGCTCCCCGCCGACTTCTACTGGACGACTAGGTCGGCCAGCCACCCGAATGACACCCCGACTGTGATCGCCTGCCATGGGGTGTGGGTGGTGGCCATGGCTGAACGGGTGAACGATGGCATCTGGATTGCCTCGCTGGACCGGCACCGGCACGGCCCGGGAGGACCGTTCCGCTGGTGCAGCAGCTACGCGCAGGGCCGGGCCGGCGCCGAACAATGGGTGGTCAGGCACGAGGCGAGGTTGCGCGAGGACGTGGCCTTGATCCGGGCCTGGCAGGAAAAGGTTCGGGGCAATCGGCTGGCCAAGGCAGGCCAGGATCCGCCATTTGGTTGGATGGGATAGCCCTTGTTTGAGGCTGCTGGATGGGTTGGAAATCCATTCCGCAAAATTTCCGGGGCCTTTGCGGCTCAAGGCTTTCAAGTGTCAGTTTCGAAGACTGTAGCGGAACGAATAGCGGCGTAACGCATTGAAAGTAATGCAATTGTCCTGTGACTTTTAATCTTTTGGTCGAAGGTTCGAATCCTTCACGGCCCACCATTGCATTCAATGACCCAGGTCATTCAGAAAGGCACCGCAATGCGGTGCCTTTTTTGTGGCGCTCGTCCAGGGCAACTACTTCGTCCGCGCATTCTTCGCTTTAGCCGCCGCCGCGTCGGCAGCCTCCTGTGCGGCCGTTGCTGCCGCATTCGCAGAACGTGCCGCCTCCGCTCTTGCCGCCTCGAAATAGGTGAGCCGCTGCAGACTGGTTCTGCGTTCCAGTTCCATTGCTGCGGCGAAGCTCTCCGGATGCTTTGCAGCGCAGGCCTCCTGCACCAGTTGCACGGCACGATCAGACAGCCCGGGCTGGATGTTGCCGAGCAGGCAATCGGCATACGGTACGGGCGCGGCCGGGCTGGCGGCCAGCGCGGCGATGAGTACGGCACTCAACATGCAAACCTCCTTGTAGGTTTCGAAGGGGCTGGTGACCAGTCGGTCCCAAGTATGGACCGGTTCTGGGTAAAGCGGGGGTACGCCGGCCGGATATCCCGGCACACCCGTTCCGCCAGCCTGCGGCAGGCGAAGAACAACCCATCGCCCCCCCCCCCTTTCATCCAGATGGCAGTCGGGCGTGGCCATCGACCGGCAGCGCTCAGCGGCGTGCAGCATTTCCGCCACGGTCAGCATGCCAACGGCGGCACGCTTCGCGCGTGCCATCGCGGATGCGCTTGAGGCATCCCCAGAATGCGCATCCACGCATGGCGTGGATCTACTTTCGCCTGAGGACAATCGCTGCGATGACGGCTGCGATGCCGACCGGGATCAGGACGACCGCCAGAAGAATGATCCAGTGCCAAATGCTGAAGCCCCCCATGTCCCAACTCCTTGTAGGAAACGACGAATGCTAGCAAACCCGATTGCAGTCATTTCCCGATACAGTTCAAGCATCGCGCAGCGCCGTAGCATACGTGCAGGCTTGCCGAATCGGCCGACGCCTTGGCCTTGGCGTTATGCTCGGCACTTTCCCAGGATGGGCCGCTCCATGCGCTTGATCGTGCTGTCGCTGTTGTTGTCCGCTGTCTCCGCCGCGCCGTTGATGGCCGCCGAGCCGGCACCGTCCGCACAGGCCGCCGCCGCAACCCCGCTGGTCATCGGCGAGACCTTCACCATTGAATCGAAGGCGCTGGGCGAAACTCGCCGCATCAATGTCTACCGCCCGCAGCCGTGGGGCCTGGACCCGAAGGCGGCGTTGCCGGTGCTGTACATGGCCGATGGCGGCATCGGCGAGGACTTCCTGCATGTGGCCGGGCTGGTGCAGGTGCTGAGCGGCAACGGCAGCATGCGTCCGTTCCTGCTGGTAGGCATCGAGAACACCGAGCGCCGCCGCGACATGACGGGCCCCAGCAGCGACCCGCAAGACCAGAAGATCGCGCCCCGCATCGGCGGTTCAGCGGCCTACCGCAGCTTCCTGCGCGATGAACTGATGCCGCAGGTGCGCCAACGCTACCCGACCACCGACGAGCGCGCGCTGATCGGTGAATCGCTGGCCGGCTTGTTCGTGGTCGAGACGTTGCTGCAGGAGCCGACACTCTTCAACAGCTACATCGCGCTGGACCCCAGCCTGTGGTGGAATCGGGGCACGATGTTGGCCGCTGCGGCCAAGCAGTTGCCGGCGGTGACGCGTGCGCAGCCGCGCGTATTCCTGGCCAGCAGTGGGCAGCCGGAGCTGGCTGCGTCCGCCGCGCAGTTGGCCACGCTGCTGCAGCAGGCGTCGCCGTCGCCGCTGGTGAAGTACCTGCCGCTGCCGGAGGAAACCCACGCTACGATCTATCACCCAGCCGCCTTGCGGGCGCTGCGCACGCTGTTCCCGGCACCGCCGCCGGCCTCGCCCTGATCCGGCGTGGCACTGCACCGCACGACGTGTGAGGATGCGGTAGCGGCGCCACTTGGGGGCGCCGCCCGCAACGGGAGAGCGTGGATGCAGCGTGTGCGTGGATGGAGTGTGGCGGCCTGCCTGGCCGTGAGTGGCTGTGCGATGTCGGTGGCACCACCGGCAACGCAGAGTGACGCGAAGGAAAGCGCGGCAACGGCGGTGCCGGGCGTGGTGCTGCCGGATACCGAAGCGCTGCGCGTACATGACCCCGTGGGGCGCGATTACCCGATCTGGGTGGCGCTGCCGGCCGACTATGCGGCGCATCCGGAAAAGCACTATCCGGTGCTGTACGTGACCGATGCTCTGTACAGCTTCCCGCTGGTGCGCAGCGTGCGCAATCTGGTGGGGCAGCAGGGCGTCAACATCGAGAATTTCATCCTGGTCGGTCTGCCGCCGCAGGAAGGCCTGACTTCAAAGCAGAGCCGCTCGCGCGACTACACGCCCAGCAATCCGGCGCGCACGGTCGATGGCTATTACAGTGATGACGTCACCTACGGCGGTGCGGCACATTACCGCGATTTCCTGGCCGCACAGGTGCTGCCGATGGTCGATGCGCGTTATCGCACCGATCCCGCCCGGCGCATGTTCGCTGGTCATTCCTATGGCGCGCTGTTCGGTGCCTATGTGCTGACCACACAACCGGACATGTTCAGTACCTACATCCTGTCCAGTCCTTCGTTGTGGTTCGACCAGCTTCTGCTGCCGCGCATGCAGGATGCCGCAGTCATCCCTGCGCAACCTACGCGCGTGCTGCTGTCGGTGGGCAGTTACGAGACGGACAAGCCAGGGCCGCGTTATTCAACCGGCAACGACATGCTGAGGCAGACCGCGGACTTCACTGCCCAGCTGAAGCGCACGGGTCGCAAGTTGAAGGTGGACAACGTGGTGATTGACGGCGAGGACCATCTCACGGTTTACCCGCGGGTGATCACTCGCGCACTGCTGGAGGTGATGCCGGGTGAAGGGCCGTACACCGGCGGTTGATGGAGGGCTGCATCCACGCATGGCGTGGATCTACGGGTGGTGTTGACGTGGATCCATGCCGAAGAGAAACGGAATCAGTAGATCCACGCCAGGCGTGGATGATTGCCTCAGGCCGCGCTGGCCTGCGGCGGCGGTATCAGCGTGGCATCCGCTGCGTGCCGGAAGCACAGCCGGATGGCATCGAGCAGTTCGCTCATGCTGTACGGCTTGGGCAGGAAGTGGATGCCGGCGCGCAGCTGCGGCAGCACGCGGTGCTGGTCCATGCCGGAGGTGACCAAGATCGGCAGCTGCGGCAGGTGCTCGCGCACGCGGTTGGCGGTTTCGATGCCGCTGATGCCGCCCAGGCAGACGTCGGTGAACAGCAGGTCGAACGGTTCACCGGCGTTGAGCAGGCCCAGCGCGGCCTCGGCGCTGCTGACAGCGGTGACCTGGCAGGCCTGGCTTTCCAGGGCGAGGCGACTGAGTTCCTGGGTTTCCTCGGCGTCCTCGATCAGCAGGACGCGCGGTTCCACAAAGCGCTTGGACAGCAACATGACGCGGCAACTCCGGACAACAGGGGGAGCGAAAGGCGCGCAAGTATGCGCAAGCCGGTAGTGAGCCCGGCGTGCACGGCAAGCTAAGTGGGCGTTACAGCCGCCCGCGCCGCTGGCGGCGCACGTGCCAGGCCAGCACCAGCACCGCCAGCAGGGCCGTGCCGATGCGCAGGCTGGTGGCCGGCCAGCCGAGCGCGACGGCGTCATCAAGGCTGAACACATTCCAGGCCAGGTTCATCGAAACGTGCAGGACCAGGCCGCACCACAGGGTGTCACCGTCGAGGTGGTCGAGCCAGGCGAAGATGAAGCCGCCGAGGGCGATCACCGCGCCGACGAACAGCGCGATGCCGCCACCGTCGAACCCACCGAAGCCGAGCCAGTGCACCATGCCGAACAGCAGCGCCTGCGGCAGCGCGAGCAGCGGCCACGGACCACGCACGATCTTCACCAGCAGCACGAAGCCCAGGCCGCGGAACAGCACTTCCTCGGCCAGCGGGAACAGCACGCCCAGCATCGTGGCATCCAGCGAGGTCAACGCCGTGTTCGGGGTACCGAGCAGCGCCAGGCCCAGCCAGCACGGCAGGCTGGCCAACAGCACCCACATCGGGCCTCCCCAGCCATTTCCGCGCAGCCCGAGGCTGCCCAGCAGGCCCATGCCACGGGGCCGCAGCAGCGTGGCCAGCAGTAGTGCCACCAGCACCGCCAGCGCATTGTCCAGCAGGCTGCCGCCGTAGGGCATGGGCAGGGCAGGAATCGGAGTCCCTGCGGCCGCGGCGATATCGCGCAGGTTCAGGCCCAGGCCAACGCCCAGCAGGACCAGCAGCAGGCGCGCGGTGGTGGGCAGGCGGGACAACGCGGTCATGTACGCACTCCCTGCGGAACAGGGGCCCAGTGTGTGCGACTGCCGCCGCATCGGCGCGCGTCGGAAGTCCCTGTGCCATCGGTCATGCGTTGCCGCACAGTCATCACCGCACAGGTACAGTCGATGCAGGACCGACAGGAGCAATGCCGATGCTGTGCCCCGTGTGCAAGACCCAGACCCTGCAGATGGCCGAACGCCATGGCATCGAGATCGACTATTGCCCCGGCTGCAGGGGCGTGTGGCTGGATCGTGGTGAACTGGACAAGATCATCGAGCGTGCCGGTGCCGGTGCCGGTGCGGCCGTGCCGCCGCCCGCGCCTGTGCAGCAGCATCCGGCATCCTCTCCGCCGCCGGTGATGCACCGTGATACCCGCCACTTGGGCCAGCGCTACGAGGACAATCGGGGCCACGGATACAAGAAAAAGAAGAAGGACAGCTTCCTGTCGGAACTGTTCGATTTCTGAGGCGCTTCGCGCTTTGTAGAGTCGAGCTATGCTCGACTGGCTGTTGCCGCCAAGAGTCGAGCATGGCTCGACTCTACAGGTTAGGTGCAGTCGAGCATGGCTCGACTCTACATGGAGCGCGTGATCACGGCCGCCGCAGGATGAACTCGCGGTCGTGGGTGTCGCCGACGATGAAGTCGTACTCGCCAACCTTGCTGCAGCCGTAACGCGCATAGAAGCGCTGTGCGCCGAAATTCTCTTCCCACACGCCCACCCACAGTGTGCGGCGCTGCGGCTGGTCCAGCCAGGCCATGAACGCGTCCATCATGCGTGCACCATGGCCGCCGTTCTGGTGTGCGGCCAGGATGTAGAACCGCTTCAGTTCGATGTCGCCGTCGCGTGCATCCGTGTGCGGCAGGGTGTTGGCACCGGCGGCCAGATAGCCGACCACGGCGTCACCGTCCATCAACAGCCAGATGGCACTGCGTGGATCGGACAGTTCGATGCGCTGCGGCTCGCTGCTGTAGTGCGCCTGCAGGAAATCGTGCAGCTCCTGCGGCGGATAGGAATCGCCCCAGGTTTCGTTGTAGGTGGCAATCGCGATGGCCGACAGCGCGTCGACGTCGGCAAGGGTGGCGCGGCGGATCTGCAACGACATAGCGGTGCCTGCATTGGAACGTGGCGCAGTGTAGCCGGCCCCGGCGGCTGCCGGGGCTGGCCATTGCTCACGAACTGCTGCTCAGAACCACATGCGCACGCCGGCCACCCAGCGTGTGTCGCGTGCGTGGTCACCGGCGTAGTCGGCGGTGTCACCAAACGTGCGTTCGTGGCTGATGCCGATGTAGGGCGCGAAGCGGCGGCTGAACTCATAGCGCAGTCGCAGCCCGGCTTCGACCTTGTTCAGGCCACGGCCGATGCCGTACTCCTTTTCGTCCTTGGCCGCGACGGTGGCTTCCAGCAGCGGCTGCAGGATCAGGCGGTTGGTCAGCAGCACGTCGTACTCCACTTCGGCCTTGGCCAGCACCTGGCCGCCGGAGCCCATGTACAGCGTGGCCGAGCTCTCGAACTTGTACGGCGCCAGGCCCTGGATGCCGACCGCCGCCCACGTGCGCGAGTCGGCCGGGCGGAAGTCCTGGCGCACGCCGACCAGCACGTCCCACCATGGCGACACGCTGCGGCCATACAGTGCTTCCAGTGACGACGATTCCGTGCGGCCACGGCTGCGTTCGCCATCGGTGCGCAGCCACAGGCGGTTGATGTTGCCGCCGATCCAACCGGTCGCCTCCCAGGCCTGACCATTGCTGCTCTTGCCATCCCAATGTTCCAGACGGTCGATCAGCAGCAGGCTGTTGATCTCCGGCGCATGCTCCATCGCACCGTGGGCGATGGGCGGGAAGGCCGCGGCGCGGTCGGCGTCGGTCGGCACCGGGATGGGTTCGCGCGGTTCGGTCGGTGCAGGCGATCCGTGGCCCATCGCGGCGTGGTCCATCGTGGAATGGTCCATCGTCGCCGGCTGCCTCGCGCCATGGTCCATCTTCGAGTGATCCATGGCTGAGTGGTCCATCGCACCCGAATCCATCTTCGAATGATCCATCTTCGAATGATCGACCGGTTCGACCGGTGCCTTCACGGTCTTCGCGGGCGGATCCATCGCGGCCATGTCATGACCAGCGTGCGACTGCGCGAACACCGGCATTGCAGCGGCCAGGCCCAGGGCCAGCAGGCTGGGGGAAAGCAGTGAGCGGCTCATTCTTCGATCCTCACTTCGCGCATCATGCCCGCTTCCATGTGGTACAGCAGATGGCAGTGGTAGGCCCAGCGGCCGAGTGCATCGGCGCGCACGCGATAGCTGCGGCGGGTGCCCGGCGGCATGTCGATGGTGTGCTTGCGCAGCTGGAACTCGCCCTGTGCGTTTTCCAGATCGCTCCACACGCCGTGCAGATGGATCGGGTGCTGCATCATGGTGTCGTTGACCAGCACGATGCGCATGCGCTCGCCGTAGTTCAGCCGCAGTGGTTCGGCGCTGGCGAATGGGATGCCATCGAACGACCAGGAGAACTTCTCCATGTGTCCGGTCAGGTGCAGCTCGATCTCGCGGTTCGGCTCGCGGCCATCCGGGTCTTCGAACAGGCTGCGCATCGCGCCGTAGGTCAGCACCTGGCGGCCGTTGTCGCGCAGGCCGATGCCGGGGTCGTCCAGCTTCGGTTCGGAGGCCGAACTCTGCATGTCCACCAGCGGGTTGTTGCGTTCGCTGGCGGGGTGCTTCGGTGCCTTGCTGGCGGCATCGCCGCCGCCGTGCGCGCCGTGGCCCATGCTGGCGCCGCAGCCACCTTCCATGCTTTTCATCGCGGCCATGTCGTGACCGCCGTGGCCACCACTGCCCATGTCGTGACCCATGTCGCTCATCGTCAGCAACGGACGTGGGTCGCGCGCGGGAATCGGTGCCTGCAGGCCATGGCGAATCGCCAGCGTGCCGGCGGCGTAGCCGGTGCGGCCCATGTCCTGGCAGAAGATGGTGAAGGCGTCCTGGCCGCTCGGTTCGACGATCACATCGTAGGTTTCGGCCGGGGCGATGCGGAACTCATCGATGCTCACCGGGTGGATGTACTGGCCGTCGGCAGCGACCACGGTCATCTTCAGGCCAGGAATGCGTACGTCGAAGTAGGTCATCGACCCGCCATTGATGAAGCGCAGCAGCACCTTCTCGCCGCTGCAGAACAGCCCGGTCCAGTTGCCGGCCGGGGCGGTGCCGTTCATCAGGTAGGTATAGGTGTGCGCGTTGATATCGGAGATATCGGTGGGCGTCATCCGCATCCGGCCCCACATGCCACGGTCGGACAGCGCCGCCGACCAGCCGTCGCGTTTCGCGTCGCGCAGGAAGTCGGGCAGGGTGCGCTTGTAGTAGTTGTCGTGCTCGGCCAGCTTCTTCATGCGGCGGAACAGCGCGCCCGGGTCCATGTCGGTCCAGTCCGACAGCATGATCACGTGCTCGCGGTCGTGGTGGTACGGCGCCGGTTCGGCCGGGTCGATGATCAGCGCGCCGTACAGACCAGCCTGCTCCTGGAACATGGAGTGGCTGTGGTACCAGTAGGTGCCCGACTGCTTCAGCTCGAAGTGGTAGTGGTAGGTCTCACCAGGGCCGATGCCGTTGAAGCTCAGGCCGGGCACGCCGTCCATGTTGGCGGGCAGCAGGATGCCGTGCCAGTGGATCGAGGTCGGGTGGCGTTCCAGCGTGTTGCGCACGAACAGGTCGACGGTCTGGCCTTCGCGCCAGCGCAGGATCGGTGCCGGCAGCGAGCCGTTGACGGTGATCGCCGGGCGGGTGCGGCCGGTGAAATTGGCCAGCGATTCGCCGATGGCCAGTTCGATGCGGGTGTCGCTTAGCACGGCGGGGGCGCCAGCCAGCCGGGGGGCGGCCGTGGCGGCGGCGAGCGCGCGCTGCGGCACGCCGACAGCGGCGATGCCGGCAACCACGCCGCCGGCGGCCAGGCCCTGCACGAACAGGCGGCGCGACGGCATGGGCACAGCGCCCGGACCGGGGGGAATGCGGGTATTCATGGTGGTGACTCCAGACACGTAAAGACGCCGGCAGGCGGCCGGCTGCGGTGCGCAGGGCGCACGGTGCGTGTGGAATCAGCCGATGGGAGGACGCGAGATCGGCGGCAGTGGCGGCGCCGGGCGGCCATTGGCCGGCATCGGCTGCGGGGCCAGCGACAGCGCCGGGCCGGCCATGACCGGCAACGGCAGCACTACCAGCAGCGGGTGCTGGGCACAGCTGCGCACGCAGTCCTTGATCTGGCAATGAGCGTCATGGGCGGGGGCCTTGGCCTGCGGAGCCTCGTCGGCCTGCATGCCGGCGTGGTGGTGGCAGTCGGCGGTGCCGCCGTCAACAGCAGTGGCTACGGCGTGCGCCATCCGGCCCATTTCCTCGTGACCACTGGCCATGGCCGCGTTCAGCCCGTTGAGCAACAGGCTGAGCATGAGCACGACACGGAGCAGGGTCGAGGCCAGGGACATGGCGCTAATCTAGCTGCAAGCGGGCGCGGATGCACTTCCGGCTGAATGGCCGGTTCAAGGTTGGAGCAGCACCAATGTAGAGCCGCTACCCTTCTTCGCGCACGATCTCCACCAGGCGCGGGCCGTAGCGGCTCAGCTTGGTGCCGCCGATGCCGCCGACCCTGGCCAGTTCGTCCAGGCTGGTCGGGCGCTGTTCGGCGATGTTGCGCAGAGTGCTGTCGTGGAAGATCACGAAGGCCGGCACGTTCTGTTCGCGGGCCAGTTCGGCACGCAGGCCGCGCAGCGCGTTGAACAGGGCCAGATCCTGCGGCAGCACCGACAGGCCGGTGCGCTGCGCGCTGCGCTCGCGCCCGCTGGTGCTGCTGGCCGGGTCGCGGCGCATGCTGATCTGGCGGCGGCCGGTCAGCACGTCGCGGCTTGCATCGGTCAGGCGCAGGCCACCGTGGCCCTCGCTGTCCACTTCCAGCAGGCTGGCGGCGACCAGTTGGCGGAACACGCTGCGCCAGGTGCGTGCATCCAGGTCACGGCCGATCGCATAGGTGCTGAGCTTGTCGTGGCCCTGCTGCTTCACCTTCTCGTTCTCGCTGCCGCGCAGGACGTCGATCAGGTGACCGACACCGAAGCGCTGGCCGCTGCGATAGACACAGCTCAGCGCCTTCTGCGCCGGAATGGTCGCGTCCCAGGAGGCGGGCGGGGTCAGGCAGTTGTCGCAGTTGCCGCAGGGCTGGGGATAGGTCTCGCCGAAACCGGCCAGCAGCACCTGGCGGCGGCACTGCATGGATTCGCAGTAGCCTAGCAGGTGGTCGAGCTTGGATCGCTCCAGCTGCTTGCGCTCTTCGCCGGCTTCGGACTGCTCGATCATCTGCTTGAGCAGCACCACGTCGCCCAGGCCGTAGCACAGCCAGGCCTCGGCGGCTTCGCCATCACGGCCGGCGCGGCCGGTTTCCTGGTAGTAGCCTTCCATCGACTTGGGCAGGTCGGTATGCGCGACGAAGCGCACGTCCGGCTTGTCGATGCCCATGCCGAAGGCGATGGTGGCGCACATCACGATGCCATCCTCGCGCAGGAAGCGGCGCTGGTTGTTCGCGCGCACGTCCGGCGGCAGGCCGGCATGGTAGGGCAGGGCATTGAAGCCCTGTCCGCAGAGGAATTCGGCGGTCTCTTCGACCTTGCGCCGCGACATGCAGTAGACGATGCCGGCCTCGCCGCGGTGGCCGCGCAGGAAATCGGTCAGCTGCTTGCGGGCGTTGTCCTTCTGCACCACGGTGTAGCGGATGTTGGGGCGGTCGAAGGAGCTGACGAAGTGGCGTGCTTCCTGCAGGTCCAGCCGCTCGGCGATCTCGCGCTGGGTTGGCGGATCGGCGGTGGCGGTGAGCGCGATCCGCGGGATCTGTGGCCAGCGCTCGTGCAGCACGGTCAGCTGGCGGTATTCCGGGCGGAAGTCGTGGCCCCACTGCGACACGCAGTGCGCTTCGTCGATGGCGAACAGGGCGATGCGGCTGCGCGACAGCAGCGACAGGAAGCGGCCGGTCAGCAGGCGCTCGGGGGCGACATAGAGCATGTCCAGCTCGCCCGCGAGCAGTTCGCGCTCGACGCGGCCGGCGGTCTCGGCGTCCAGGGTCGAGTTCAGGTACTCGGCACGCACGCCGAGCTGGCGCAGGGCTTCGACCTGGTCCTGCATCAGCGCGATCAGCGGCGAGATGACAATGCCGCAACCGTCACGCAGCAGGGCCGGAACCTGGTAGCACAGCGACTTGCCGCCGCCGGTGGGCATCAGCACCAGGGCATCGTGACCGGCAGCCACATGCTCCACGATGTCCTGCTGGGGACCACGGAAATCGTCGTAACCAAAGACGCGTTGGAGCAGGTCGTGCGCGGGACGGGAAGCCATCCGGCTAGTTTACCTCCCGGAGGCGGCGGCAGGGCTGCGCCCTGCACCTGCTAGAAGCCAGAGCAACGTCAAAGGCAACAGCCGGCTCTGGGGCGATCCGTGGTTTGGCGGGGCGGTGTCGGATTGCGGGGACGCCGCAAGTACGTCCGTGTAGGCTTGGCAGCCGCATCCATGCGGCTGACACCCCGCAATCCGACACCGCCCCGCATTCGACAGGTTCACGCGGCTGTTGGTAGGTGTCGACCTTGGTCGACACATCTGTCAGATATCGAGTGAATTCATCCGTGTCGACCAAGGTCGACACCTACCAGAGCGGACGCTGTCCCGGCAGATCGCGAAAAACTGTCGAAGGCGGGGGGTGTCCGGTTGCGGGGGGCGTGAGCGCCATGGATGGATTTACGGCGTCCCCCGCAACCGGACCCACCCCGCCAACCCACAGATAGCCAGCTTCTGCTCTGGCTCTGGCCTTGGCTTCAAGGCCTCTGCGGGTGCAGGGCGCAGCCCTGCCGGGCCCCCAAACTCTTACTGGAGCAGCGAGCGCAGCATCCAGGCGTACTTTTCGTGGGTCTGCAGGCGCTGGGTCATCAGATCCTCGGTCGGGGCGTCGTCACCCTTGGCCGCCACGTCCAGCACTTCACGTGCCGTACGGCAGACCGCTTCGTTGGCGACCACCAACTGGCGTACCATTTCACGCCAGTCCGCACTGTCGGTCAGGCCCGGTTCCTCGGCGATCGAGGTCAGCGCAGCGAATTCCCGGTAGGAGCCCGGGGCATTGAAGCCCAGCGCGCGGATGCGCTCGGCCACGTCGTCCAGTGCCGCCCACTGCTCGGTGTACTGCGTCTCGAACATGGTGTGCAGCGAGTTGAACATCGACCCGGTCACATTCCAGTGGAAGTTGTGCGTCTTCAGGTAGAGCGTGAACGCATCGGCCTGGAAGCGCGACAGACCGTCGGCGATCTTCTTGCGGTCGCCCTGGGTGATCCCGATATCGATGTTCGGCGCCGACGGTGCCGCCGCTGCAAGCTTCTGCTTGCCGGTCTTGGCCTTGGTCGTGCTCTTGGTCTTCGCCATGGGGTTCCTCCTTGTGGAATCGTTGGCCTTCACAATAAACCGGTCGTGATGACTGGTCGCTTTCAAAGTTTTGAACGAACCGATTGATGAACTCTATCGATAAAAATCCATCGCCCCGCCTGCGCCAACAGCGCGCCGCCATCGACGGCGCCATGAGCCGCGACCGGGGCCGTTTGCTGGGGATGCTCTCGCGTTGCCAGGCCAAGCCACAGGATGCGGCACTGGCCGCCACTTTCGAGCAGGCCTTGCAGGCGTCGGTGCAGCGCCGGATGACACGGGCGCAGCAGCAGCCGTCCATTACTCTGGACCCGCAGCTGCCGATTGCGCGTGAAGCCGACGCCATCATCGGGCTGATCCGCGACCACCAGGTCGTGGTGATCGCTGGTGAAACCGGCTCGGGCAAGACCACCCAGCTGCCGAAACTGTGCCTGGCCGCAGGCCGTGGCCAGGCCGGCATGATCGGCTGCACCCAGCCGCGACGGATTGCTGCACGTGCGGTGGCCAGCCGCGTGGCGCAGGAACTGCAGAGCGAACTGGGCCAGCTGGTCGGCTACCAGGTGCGCTTCAACGACAAGGTCAGCGAAGACAGCCGCATCAAGTTCATGACCGACGGCATCCTGCTGGCGGAAATCGCCAGTGACCGCTGGTTGTCGAACTACGACACGATCATCGTCGACGAGGCGCACGAACGCAGCCTCAACATCGACTTCCTGCTGGGCTACCTGAAGCAGCTGCTGCGCAAGCGCCCGGACCTGAAGCTGATCGTCACTTCGGCCACCATCGACACCGAACGCTTCGCCCAGCATTTCGACAATGCGCCGGTGATCAGCGTCGAAGGCCGCACCTACCCGGTGGAAGTGCGCTATCGCGCGCTGGAAGGCGAGGGCGAAGACCAGGGCGAACGCACCGTCAACGACGCCATCGTGTCGGCCATCGACGAGATCACCCGCCTGGATGCGCGCGGCGACGTGCTGATCTTCCTGCCCGGCGAACGCGAGATCCGCGATGCGCACCAGTCGCTGGAGCGCCGCAAGTACCGCAATACCGAGGTGCTGCCGCTGTACGCGCGCCTGTCCAACCAGGACCAGGACCGGGTGTTCAACCCCGGGCCGAACCGGCGCATCGTGCTGGCCACCAACGTGGCGGAAACCTCGCTGACGGTGCCGCGCATCCGCTACGTGGTCGATCCGGGCTTTGCCCGCGTCAAGCGCTACAGCCCGCGCAACAAGCTGGACCGCCTGCACATCGAGCCGATCTCGCAGGCCAGCGCCAACCAGCGCAAGGGCCGCTGCGGCCGTATCGCCGAGGGCATCTGCTACCGCCTGTATGCCGAGGCCGATTTCCAGGCGCGGCCCGAGTTCACCGATCCGGAAATCCGCCGCTCCAGCCTGGCCGGGGTGATCCTGCGCATGCTGCAGCTGGGCCTGGGCCGCATCGAAGAGTTCCCGTTCCTGGAAGCGCCGGACGAGCGTGCGGTGGCCGATGGCTGGCAGCAGCTGACCGAACTGGGCGCGATCGACGCCGAGCGGCGCATGACCACCATCGGCAAGCAGATGGCACGCCTGCCGGTGGACGTGAAGCTGGCGCGCATGCTGGTCGCCGCGCAGGCTGCCGGCTGCCTGCGGCCGATGTTGGTGATCGCCTCGTTCCTGGGCATCCAGGACCCGCGCGAACGCCCGCCCGAAGCGCGTGGCGCAGCCGACAGCGCGCATGCGCAGTTCGCCGATGGGCGGTCCGAATTCGTCGGCGTGCTGCGCCTGTGGGATGCCTATCGGCAGGCTCACGAAGACCTGACCCAGTCCAAGCTGCGTGACTGGTGCGGCCGCCACTTCCTTGGCTTCCTGCGCATGCGCGAGTGGCGCGAGCTGCATCGCCAACTGCGCCTGCTGTGCGAGGAACTGGGCTGGAAGGAAGAAGCCAACGAGGCCTCGATGGCACCGCTGCTGGCCGGCAGCAGTGCACCGGCTCCGGCGCGCGATGACGCCGCTGCAGTGAAGGCCACCCGTGGCCAGCTGCACCGTGCCGCGCGCCTGGCCCGCGAAGGCAAGGCCGAGGCGGCCCCGGCGCCGGTGCCCGTGCGTGCGCAGAAGGAACAGGCGCCGGTGGGCGGCGGTTTCAGCGAACGCGTGCGTGCCGCTGCGTACCAGACCCTGCACCGGGCGCTGGTGGCGGGCCTGCCGACGCAGATCGGCCACCGCACCGAGAAGGGTGACTTCCAGGCGCCGCGCCAGCGCCGCTTCCTGCCGTTCCCGGGCTCGGCCCTGTCCAAGCGTCCGCCGCCATGGCTGCTGGTGGCCAATCTGCTGGATACGCAGAAGGTGTGGGGCATGACCCTGGCGGCGATCGAGCCGGACTGGGTCATCGCCGAACTGCCGCACCTGCTGCTGCGCAAGCACTTCGACCCGCACTGGTCGCGCGCACAGGGCCAGGTGCTGGCCTCCGAGCAGATCAGCCTGTTCGGCCTGGTGCTGGCGCCGAAGAAGCCGGTGCACTACGGCCGCATCGCGCCGGGCGAAGCGCACGACATCTTCGTGCGCCAGGCACTGGTGACCGGCGAGATCAACACCCGCGCCAGCTTCGTGGCCGACAACCAGAAAGTGCTGGAGGTCGCCCGCGAGGAAGAAGCCAAGCTGCGCCGCGCCGGCATCGTGGCCGACGAGGACTGGCAGGCGCGCTGGTACCTGGACCGGGTGCCGCCACAGATCCATTCGGCGGCGGGTCTGGACACCTGGTGGAAGGGGCTGGCACCGGAACAGCGCAAGACCCTGCACTGGTCCCTGGTCGATCTGTTGCCGGGTGAGGGCAGCGAACAGGAGCGCTATCCGAAGTACCTGCCGCTGGGCCAGGCGCGCCTGCCACTGCATTACCGCTTCGAACCGGGTGCCGACGACGACGGCGTCACCCTGGATGTGCCGCTGCATCTGCTCAACGCGCTGGACCCGGTGCAACTGGGCTGGCTGGCGCCGGGTTTCGTCGCCGACAAGGCCTCGGCACTGATCCGCAGCCTGCCCAAGGCGATGCGCCGCAACTACGTGCCGGCACCGGACTTCGGCCGCGCGTTCTACGAGGCGTTCCCGCAGCCCAGCGCCGATGCCATTACCGGCGAACTGGCGCGCTTCCTGTCACGTGCGACCGGCGCAACGGTGACCGCGCTCGATTTCGAGCCTGGTTCGATCGAACCGCACCTGCACATGAACCTGCGGCTGCGCGACGAGCAGGGCAAGGTACTGGCGACCTCGCGCGATCTGGACGCACTGCGCGCGAAATTCGGCGGTCGTGCCGGCGATGCCTTCGCTGCACGCGCTGGGCGCGAGATGGCCGCCGATGGCCTGCGCACGTTCCCGGCCACGCCGATTCCGCTGCAGGTACCCGGTGAAGCGGGCGTGCCGGCCTATCCGGCGCTGCTGGACGAGGGCGACAGCGTGGCGCTGCGCATCTTCGCCGATCGCCAGCAGGCGCTGGAGGCCCATCCGCTGGGCGTGCGCCGGCTGCTGGAGATTGCCCTGGCCGAGAAGGTGAAGCAGGCGCGCAAGCAGCTGCCGGTCGGTGCCAAGACCGGCCTGTTGTATGCGGCGATCGAGTCGCAGGAGCGCCTGCGTGGCGACCTGGTCGATGCGGCGATGAACGCGGTGCTGGCCGAGGGCCTGGAAGACATCCGCGATGCGGCGGCCTTCGAACAGCGACGTGAGCATGCGGCCAAGGCGTTGTTCGGCGAGGCCATGTCGCGGCTGAAACTGGCCGAGACCATCCTGGCGCTGGTGGCGGAACTGAAGCCGATGCTGGAAGCACCGTTGATGGGCTGGGCACGCGGCAATCTGGACGACATGGAAGCGCAGCTGGTCGGGCTGATCCATCCCGGCTTCCTGCGCGACACGCCGGCCGACGCGCTGGCGCAGTACCCGCGCTATCTGAAGGCGATGATCCTGCGCACCGAGCGTGCCAAGCGTGATCCGCCACGTGACCAGGCACGCATGCTGGAACTGCATCCGTTCCTGGAAGCGCTGGAAGCGGGGGAGCAGCAGGGACTGCGCGAGCGCCCGCAATGGCAGGCGCTGCGCTGGGATCTGGAAGAGCTGCGGGTGTCACTGTTCGCGCAGGAGCTGGGTGCGCGCACCGGCATCTCGGCGAAGAAGCTGGCGCAGCGGGTGACCGCATTGCGCCAGGCGTGACGTCGTTGCTGCAGAGCCGAGCCGAGCCCACGCTCGGCTCTGCAGCAAGGTCACGGCGTTACTTGGTTCGGCGCACCTTCGGCTGGGTGTTCACGCCGTCGACCTTCAGGTACCACACGCCCATCACACCGGGCTTGATGCTGACGGCGGGGGACTGCTTGCGCACACCGGCCAGGGTGCTTGCATCGGTCTGCTCCCATTCCTGGCCGTTGTCCAGCACGTAGACGCGGCCCTTGCCGAAGCCGCGGAACTCGCCCTGCAGCACGCCGGTGATCGGCTCGCTGCTGCCGAAATCGAAGAAGCCGCGATTCTTCACGATCACTTCCTGACGGCCTTCCTCGCGCGCCGTTTCCCGTACGGCCGCAACCGCCTGGGTGGTGGCCGCTTCGACCTTGCCCTGCAGCCAGCGGTTCAGCGTGGCCAGTTCCTGCGCGTTGAGCTTGTCCAGGCCGGCCGCCTTGAACTCGGCCGGTGACATCTGCTGCTGCAGGTCACCCTCCACCACGCGCTGGGCCAGCGCAGGCGCCGACAGGGACAGCAACAGTGCGGCACAGGCCAGCAGCCGTAGGCGGAAACGCGGGACGATCGAGGACATGTCGGGACTCTCCTGGGTTTGCCCGCGAGTGTAGCGGCATGTCTTCATGCCGGGTGATGGTGGCCGCGGTGATTGTCCCTGAACGGCGCCGGCGCTAGTGTAGGGGCCTCTGTCTTGCCTGCTCGATGCTGTGAACCGCGCTTCCGTCCCCGGCCTGGATGCCTTGTTGAACCGCCCCTCGGCAGCCGTGCTGCCTGCTCCGCTGCGCCAGGCCCTGCGCGGGCACTGGGAAGCACCGGACTGCGATCACCAGATGCGCGCCAGCTGGTCGGTGCTGGGCGACACCCTCGACGCACTGGCGATGCTCTCGGCCGACGAAGGCGCGGTGGTCGCGGCCCTGCTGTTCGATCTGCCCGGCCTGCGCGCCAGCCTGGAGCAACTGCCGCTGGGCAACCACAAGGCCGCAGTGATCGGCCTGCTGGATGGCCAGGATGCGGCCGACCCGGTCTGGGCACTGCATGCCGGACGTGAGGCAGGGCGCAACAGCGAGGGCCTGCGCCGCCTGCTGCTGGCGATCATCCGTGACCTGCGCGTGGTGCCCATCCTGCTGGCGCGGCAGCTGGCGCGCATGCGCGCGGCCGACAAGCTGGACGACGAGCAACGCCGCGCGCTGGCGCAGCTGACCCGCGACATCCATGCGCCGTTGGCCAACCGTCTGGGCATCTGGCAGCTGAAGTGGGAGCTGGAGGACCTGGCGTTCCGCCACCTGGAACCGGAGACCTACCGGCGCATTGCGCGGGAGGTGGACGAAACCCGCATCGCCCGCGAGCGTTACGTCGAGAACGTCAAGAAGGTGCTGTCGCGCGAACTGGTCGCGCAGGGCATCAAGGCCGAGGTCAGTGGCCGCCCGAAGCACATCTACAGCATCTGGCGGAAGATGCAGAAGAAGCGGCTGGCGTTCGACCAGCTGTACGACATTCGTGCGGTGCGCGTCATGGTCGACGATGTCGCCGCCTGCTACGCCGCGCTGGGCGTGGTGCATGCACTGTGGGCGCCGGTGCCCAGCGAGTTCGACGACTACATCGCCCGGCCCAAGGCCAACGACTATCGCTCGCTGCATACCGCCGTGGTCGGCCCGGAAGGGCGCACCATCGAAGTGCAGATCCGTACCCACGAGATGCATTCGCAGGCCGAGCTGGGCGTGGCCGCGCACTGGAAGTACAAGGAAGGCGGCAAGGGCGCGGAGAAGTCCTTCGACCGCAAGATCACCTGGATGCGCCAGCTGCTGGAGCAGGCGCAGGATGGGCAGGGCAATGAACTGGCCGGGGCGCTCGATGCCGAGCTGACCGAGGACCGGGTCTATGCACTGAGCCCGAAGGACGAGGTGCTGGACCTGCCGCAGGGCGCCACGCCGCTCGATTTCGCCTACCAGGTGCACACGATGGTGGGCCACCGCTGCCGTGGTGCGAAGGTCAATGGCCGTATCGTGCCGCTGACCTACCGCCTGCGCAGCGGCGACCGCGTCGAGATCCTGACCGGCAAGGAGGCCGATCCGCGCCGCGACTGGCTGATGCCGGCCAACGGCTTCCTGGCCAGCAACCGCTCGCGCGAAAAAGTACGCAGCTGGTTCCACAAGCTGGACCGCGCGCGCAACGTGCAGGCCGGGCGCGAACTGCTCGAGCGCGAGCTGAAGCGTCTGGGCCTGCAGCATTCTGATCTGGCGGTGGCGGCGAAGAAGTTCCATGCCGACAGCGTTGACGACCTCTACATCCAGGTGGCGCTCGGTGACACCGGCCCGAACCAGGTCAGTCGTACCCTGCTGGAAGCCGAACGTGCAGCGAGCCAGCCGGCGCCCGCGCCAGCCCTGCCGCGGCCGACCGCGCGCCGCGAGAACCTGGGCAAGTCCAAGTTCACCGTGCAGGGCGTGGGCAACCTGCTGGTGCAGCTGGCGCGTTGCTGCCAGCCAGTGGCCGGTGAACCGATCGTCGGCTACCTGACCCGTAGCCGGGGTGTCACCGTGCATCGTGCAGACTGTGCCGCGCTGGCCCGGCTGGCAGCCACCAGCCCGCAGCGCATCCTGCCTGTGGAGTGGGGCCAGGCCGGTGGCGGCTACGAAGTGGACGTGGTGGTCACTGCAGTCGACCGCCGCTGGCTGCTGAAGGACATCACCAACCTGATCGCCCAGGAAGACGCCTACGTGCTCGACATCCACAGTGACAACGTGCGCAACAGTGGCCGTGCCCACCTGCGCCTGCGCCTGAAGGTGAGCGACTACGGCCAGCTGTCGACCCTGCTGGGCAAGCTGGATGCGCTGCCCGGCGTGAGCGAGGCGCGTCGCCTCGGCTGAGCTTCACGCTGCCCCGGCTACCCTGCACGCATGGAACGCGAGCCTCCGCATCGCCCGCATGGCGCTGAACATCCTGCGCTGGACCGCGTCCGCCGCGAAGGCCGTTGGTGGTGGCTGCAGGCACGTCACGCGCGCCGGGTGTGGCGCTGGGCGCTGGTCGCGGCGCTGGCGGTGTTCGTGCTGCTGGTGCTGCTGCGCAAGCCGCTGGCCGACTGGTTCTGGGATGAGCCTCAGATTGAACAGTTGCTGGCCGAAGGCGATCGCGCACTGGCGGCCGGGCGGCTGAGTGCCGCCGATGGCAGTGGTGCGCGTGAGCGCTACCAGGCCGTGCTGGCGCTGGATGGTGATCGTCCGCAGGCCCGTGAGGGGCTGGCCCGTACCGGCGCCGCGGCCCTGCAGCAGGCCAGCGAAAAACTGCAGGCCAACGACCTCGAAGGCAGCGCGCAGGCGCTGGCATTGGCCCGGGAACTGCAGGTGCCGCAGGGCGATGCGGACGCCGTGGCACGCCAGCTGCAGGCCCGGCGCAGCGCAGGCGCCGGCATCGGTGCACTGCTGGCGCAGGCGCGCAACGCCTTTGCAGCGGGCCGGCTGGACGACGGTGACAGCAGCGCGCTGCCCCTGTTCCAGCGCATCCTGGTACTGCAGCCGGACAATCTGCCGGCGCTGGAAGGTCGCGAGGACGCACTGAGCGATCTGCTGCAGCAGGCCCGCATCCTGGCCGGACGCGGCGAGCTGGCCGAGGCAGCCGCGATACTGCAGCGTGCGCGCCAGTTCGATGCCGGCCACGCCGATCTGCCCGCCAGCCAGGAAGCATTGGCACAGGCCGTCGACCAGCGCCTGCGCCAGGCCCAGCGCGCCTTGCAGCGTCGGCAGCTGGAATCCGCAGCGAAGGGATTCCTCGCCGTGCTGGCAGTGGCGGTTGATGATTCCAGTGCCCAGCGCGGCCGCGAACAGACCTTGCAGGCGGTGCTGGCACGCAGCCAGAAGCAGGCCGACGATTTCCAGTTCGAAGCGGCGCAGGCCGATGCCGCACTGGCAGCGGAACTGGGTGCTTCGCCGGCGGCGCAACAGCAGCTCGCGCAACGCCTGCAGCGCGCCCAACAGGCGCAGAAGGCGCTGCAGCAGCCGGCGGTCAGCAACACGCAGCGCGAGCGCCAACTGCGCGACCACCTGCGCAGGATCGAGCGCGCCGAACGTGCCGGGCAATGGATCAGCCCCCCCGGCCACAGTGCGTTCGACGCGTTGCGCGAAGCACAGTCACTGGCGCCACGCGATGCACGGGTGAAGGCTGCCGCAGCGCGGCTGCTGCCCGCCAGTCGCCGCTGCTTCGACGACAACCTGCGGCAGAATCGCGTGCAGGCGGCCGGTGCCTGCCTGCAGGCGTGGCAGACTCTGTCGCCGACCGCGGCCGGGCTTCCCTCGGCACGCCTGCGCCTGGCCCAGCGCTGGCTGGCGATCGGCAGCGAACGGCTCGGCAACGGCGATCTGGCTTTCGCGGCACACGCCGCCGAACAGGCCCGGTTGCTACAACCGGACCTGGCCGAGCTGCCGGCGTTCGAAGACCGCCTGCGCCGCGCCGGCGGTCGCCCGGATTAGGTGAAGAACACCCGCTGCACGGTCGCGCGGGCAGCGTCGAGGGAGAAGTGCTCTGCGATGTTGGCCAGGCCGGCGTCGGACAACTGCTGCCACAGCTGCGGATCCTGGTACAGGCGGACCACCGCATCGGCGAAGCCCGCCGCATCATCCGCCACCAGCACGTCCTGGCCCGGGTGCAGGTGCATTCCTTCCACGGCGCAGGTGGTACCTACCACCGGCTGGCCATGGGCCATGCTCAGGTTGATCTTGCCCTTCACGCCGGCGCCGAAGCGCAGCGGCGCGATGGAAATGCGTGCGCCGTCCATGTAGGGCGTGATGTCCTCGACGAAACCGTGCATCTGCACGCCGGGTTGGCGTGCGGCCAATGCCAGCAGCGATTCCGGTGTGGCGGCACCGATGCAGTGCAGGTGTACCTCGGGCAGGCGGGCGCGGATGCCGGCAAAGACTTCGCCGATGAACCACTCCATGGCATCCAGGTTCGGCGGATGGCGGAAGCCGCCGACAAACACCAGATCATGGCGCTGTTCGAACGGTTTGCCGGCGCCGGCGACGTCGTGCAGGTTGGAGATCAGCTCCACCTGCACGGAAGGGGCGTCGGCCTGCAGCTGCTCGCGCTCGGCGGCACTGACCAGCACGGTGACGTCGCACTGCTCCATCACCGCCAGCTCGCTGGCGCGGGTGCGCTCGGCGGCGCGCAGCAACCCGGCATCACCGGCGACTTCGGCACCACGACGTTCGCGCAGGTAGTGCAGGTCCACGGTGTCGAACACGGTGCGGGCCTGCGGCGCATAGCGCTTCAGCAGCGGCAGGCACTCGTGGGCGACATGGTGGCGGACCAGCAGCGCGACGTGGAAACGCGTACCGTGCGTTCGCAGCCAGCTGGCGACGCCATCGAGGAACGGCGCATACCAGACTTCCACGCCCATCCGCTGCAGTGCTTCGGTGGCGGCACCGCCATGTTCGCGGCGGGTGGGAACAAACACCACATGAGCGCCGCCCTGCAGCAGCAGGCGGATCAGGTTCACCTGGCGCAGTGACGCCGAATCGCGATCCGGTTGGGGTACTTCCTCGTCCAGGATCAACACCTGGCGTCGGCCACGCAGCAGCAGCGCGGGTGACGGCACTTCGCCCACCGCCGGATGGCGGGCCAGCTCGGTGGCCCAGCGGGCGGCGAAGATGGCCTGGTTGCGCACCTGGTAGGCCTTCACCCCGCTGCCGGTATCGGTGCCGTTGCTGGTGCCTTCATCGTGGATCACCCGGCTGGCTGGTTGCACCAGCACACGCAGGCCCTGGGCGCGAACGCGGAAGGCCAGGTCGGTGTCCTCGTAGTACGCCGGCTTGTAACGGGTATCGAAGCCGCCCAGCTGCTGCCAGAGGGCGCGCGGCAGCATCAGCGCCGCGCCGGAGCAGTAGTCGACGTCGCGCAGGCTGGCAAAGCGTGGGTCGTCCGCCGCCTCGAAACGGCCGTAGCTCCAGCCGCTGCCGTTAGCGAAGATCACACCCCCTGATTCCTGCAGGCGGCCATCCGGGTACAGCAGCTGGCTGCCGACCAGGCCGGCGTCGGGTGTGCTGGCGAACGTGTCCAGCAGGGCATCCAGCCAGTCCGGCTGTGGCACCGTATCGTTGTTGAGCAGCACCACATAGCGGCCGCGTGCGCGCGACACGCCATCGTTGCAGGCCTCGATGAAGCCGCCGTTGTGCTCGCGCACCTCATAGCGCAGTCCGGCGACCTGCGGCATCCACTGCACGGTGGCGTCGCTGCTGCCGTCATCCACGACCAGGATCTCGCACGCCGCCAGCGGCGGATGTGCCGCCAGGGCGCGCAGGCAGGCCAGGGTATGGCCGACGTGGTTGTAGACCGGGATGACGATACTCACTTCCGGCGTTTCGCTGAACGGCACCGTGAAGGGGGCGAAATCCTGTGCCGGCGGCAGGAACAGCGGCGTTCGCGGCGCAGGAACGGCGCGCTGGGTATGCACGCGGATGCGCTGCCAGGTCGCCCGCCACCCACGGGTACGCAGGCTGGCCAGGCTCCGGCGGGCCAGGCCCGTGAGGCGGTTGATCAGGTATCGGATCTCGGCCAGGGACATCGCCATCCGGTTGCAACTCCAGCTTAAGCAGGGGAACCCGGGAGAATTCGCCAGCCGCAGCGGCTGGGGTAGACTCGCCAGACCCTACATTCTCGCATTCCCGTGCCCCGACGCTACGATTCCGACGACATCGACGATTTCGACGACGACGACCAGCAGGACAACGGCCCGCTGTGGCGGCGCCGGCTGATCACCTGGAGCATGGCTGCGGTCGCGTTGGGATTGGGTTTCCTCATTCCCTATACGCTGTACCTGAACCAGCAGGTGACCCAGCGTTTCGGCGAGCTGCGCTGGCAGATCCCGACGCGCGTCTACGCGCGCCCGCTGGTGCTCACCCCCGGCAAGGCGATGGATGCGTCCACGCTGAAGACCGAGCTGGCCGCCTCCGCCTACCGCGATGACGGCCAGGGCAAGGAGCCGGCCACCTATGCGGTGAACGGCGGGCGCTTCGTCATCTCCAGCCGCGGCTACAACGACGTCGATGGCCGGGTTGCCCCGCGCCGGCTCGAGTTGTCACTGGCCGATGGTGCGGTCGCCTCGCTGCGCGACGCCGACAACCGCAAGGCCTTGAAGGCCGCGCGGTTGGACCCGGCCCGCATCGCCACCCTGTACGGCCAGAAGCAGGAAGAACGCCGCCTGATCCGCATGGACGAGGCGCCGGACCTGCTGGTGACCGGCCTGCAGGCGGTGGAGGACAAGGACTTCAACCGCCACCACGGCATCGACCTGTCCGGCATCGCGCGCGCGGTGTGGGTAACCATCCGCTCCGGTGGCCAGAGCCGCCAGGGCGCCTCTACGCTGACCCAGCAGCTGGCCCGCAGCGGCCTGCTCGGCATCGGCAAGGAGCAGACGGTTACCCGCAAATTCAACGAAGTGCTCTACGCGCTGATCATGGAAGCGCGCTACGACAAGCGCACCATCTTCGAGGCCTACCTCAACCAGGTGTATCTGGGCCAGCGTGGCAGCCAGGCGATCCATGGCATGTCCTCTGGCGCCGAGTTCTGGTTCGGTCGCGACCTGCAGTCGCTGGAGACCGAGCAGATCGCGCTGCTGATCGGCCTGGTCAAGGGCCCGTCCTTCTACGACCCGCGGCGCAATCCGGAACGCGCGCTGGATCGCCGCAACTTCGTGCTGGGCAAACTGCACGAAGCGACGCTGATCGATGACGCCGAGTACCAGCGTGCGTTGAAGGCCCCGCTGGGCGTGCCCAAGACGCCGGGCCTGGTTGCCGCCAACCGCTTCCCCGCCTATGTCGATCTGGTCCGCCGCCAACTGGGTCACGACTATCCGGAATCTGCCCTGCAGGGCGCCGGCCTGAGCGTGATGACCGGTATGTCGCCGTCCGCGCAGGCCTATGCCGAAGGCGCGGTGACCCGCACCATCAAGTCGCTGGAGAGCAAGCGTCGCCCCGAACTGCAGGCCGGCATGGTGCTGACCGACGTGCACAACGGTGACGTGCTGGCGGTGATCGGCAGCCGTGAAGTGTCCGAGGTCGGCTTCAACCGTGCGATCGAAGCACAGCGCCCGGTCGGCTCGTTGCTGAAGCCGTTCGTGTACCTGCTCGCGTTGGCGCAGCCGGACCGCTACTCGCTGGCCAGCTGGGTCGACGATTCACCGGTGACCGTGCAGCTCGGCCGCGGCCGCAACTGGAATCCCGGCAATGCCGACAACCGCAGCCACGGCACCGTGCGCCTGATCGACGCGCTGGCGCATTCCTACAACCAGGCCACGGTGCGCGTGGGCATGCAGGTCGGCCCCGAGCGCGTGACCCAGCTGATCCACGTGCTGGCCGGCATCAAGGCCGAGGCGAATCCGGCGGTGATTCTCGGTTCGACCGACCAGAGCCCGTACGCGATGGCCCAGCTGTACCAGTTCCTCGCGTCCGGTGGCGAAATCCAGCCGCTGCATGCGGTGCGTGGCGTGCTCGATCCGCAGGGCAAGCTGCTCAAGCGTTACGACAAGACCCCGGCACCGGCCCAGGAAGGCGACTCGATTGCCGCCAACCTGATCAGTGTCGGCCTGCAGCAGGTGGTTGCCAGCGGCACCGCGCAGCGGCTCAACGCCGATGGCCTCGGCCGCCTGCAGCCGGCCGGCAAGACCGGTACCACCAACGATGGCCGTGACAGTTGGTACGCCGGTTACACCGGCGATCATCTGGCGGTGATCTGGATCGGCAACGACCAGAACGAGCAGGCCGGCCTGTACGGTGCCACCGGTGCGATGCGGGTGTGGTCGGGCATATTCCAGCGCCTGCCGAGTGCGCCGCTGCGGGTCAGCAACAAGGGCCTGGACTGGCAGTCGGTGGCGCCGACCGGACTCAACAGCACGGATGAAGGCTGCCCGGGCGCGCGTCGTTTCCCGTTCGTGGTGGGCTACGCGCCGGCCTATGCACCGTGTGCGCCGGCGGTGTCGCCGGACGGGCAGGGTGCAGAAGGCGAGGGCGGTGGCTGGCGTAGCTGGTTCGGCCTGGACCGCAAGCCTGAGCCGCCTGCTGAACCTGCTGCGGCGCCCGCCGCCGCCACTCCTCCCCCGAGCCGATGATGCCGATGAACATGCGATCCCTGCTGCAGCCCCTGGCCCTGACCGGCCTCAGCCTGGCCCTGGCCGCCTGCGTCAGCAGCGCACCGCCGGTGGCCAAGCCGCCGGTTGATACCACCACGCCGGCACAGCGCCTGGCTGCGGTGGATGCGGCCGCAGGTCCGGACGACAAGGAGCTGTCGGTGCAGCCGCTGCGTGATTCGCAGGTGGAAGACCTGCGGGTGACCGCACAGACGCAGCGCCAGGCCAACGACCTGGCCGGTGCCGCCAGCAGCCTGGACCACGCGCTGGAAATCGTGGCCGGTGACCCGGCGGTGCTGCAGGAGCGTGCCGAGCTGGCGCTGTTGCAGGGCCAATGGGCACAGGCTGAGACGTTCGCGCGCAAGGCGGTGGATCTGGGCTCGAAGACCGGGCCGCTGTGCCGCCGGCACTGGGCGACGATCGAGCAGTCGCGTCTGGCGCGCGGCGAGAAGGAGAACGCGGTGTCCGCGCATGCGCAGCTGGAAGGCTGCACGGTGCCGGGGATCAAGCGGTACTGAGTTTCCGGCCAACGGCGCAGCCCCTCGTGGCTGGGTATACTGCGTAGAGTCGAGCTTGCTCGACTGCGGGTCGGCGAGGTGGGCCGGGCGGGTGAGCTGCGCAGGGGGCGCTGCAAGTACGTCCATGTAAGCTCGGTCGCCGCATCCA